>JBGPJS010000039.1:0-14017 GCA_041485505.1 Gemmatimonadota bacterium
CGCTTGCCATGGAACAGAACGATGCCTGGCGAAGCCAGCGCTGGCTGGTCGAGCCCACCTTCATCCCGCAGGAGCCGCCCATGCGCCGGACCGCCTGAACCGCTCACGCCCCAGAAAGTCCACAAGAGTCTGCACTTGACCCGGATATGCGCCCGTTGGGGGGAGCGGACGGGGACCCCTGGGGCGGGCAAAGCGATGCCGGTCTCCGCATCAGGGTTGGCCGATGACCGGCCATCACCTTCGTGAAAGGCAGGAAATCGGACACGGGAGCTGGGCCGTTCCGGTCAACGGCAATGGCGTAGCGACTCACATGAATCCAGGAGACGGGAAAGAGGTTGCGCGGCCTTGGGGAGGCTCACACCGCGGACGGTCGGCTGCGACCAGTCACCTGATCGCAAGATGGCGCTGCCGATCCTGGGTCTCCGTGACTGGCGTCACTTCCACTCCTGCCGCGCCGGCTGCCCGACCGATGAAACGTCCTACGGCCCCGGCGTCCCTTTCACCTCGGCGACGAACGACTGAGGCCCCGCCTTTCCGCCGAGATGCCGGGTGCTCAGGGTGATGGAGCCGCCGGCAACCCGACCCGCCGCACCAGCTCCGCAAACCGCGGGTCCGAACGGACACGGTCAAACAGCGGTTCCACGTTCAGGAGATAGAGCGACCAGTCCCGTTCGTCCACCGCCCGGTTCAACCACTCGAACGCCCGATCCCGCTCGCCCAAGCCAAGGTAGACCAGCGCGGTCGCCTCGGCGGTCACGTACTCGCCCTTCGATTTGCGCGCTTCCATGTCCCGGAGCGCGGCCAGGGCCTTCTCCCGATGGCCGCACACCGAATAGGCGTAGCCGAACATCGACCCTTCGTACCGCGTCCTCCCCAACGGGGACTTGGCAAACTCGGCTAGCGTTTCGGGGCAGCGCGAGAGGGCCAGGTAGGTCCGCGCGAGCTGAGCGTGACCTATGTCATAGGTCGAATCGAGCTCGAGGGTCCTCTTCGCTTGAGCGATTGCCTCGTCGTACCGCTTGGCATAGTGGAGCATGGTGGCCGCCCGGGTGTTGATGATGAGCGACAGCGGGTCGAGCGCCCGGGCGCGCTGAATCTCGCGCACGGCATCATCGGGCCGGCTCACCGCGAGATAGTACCACGAATGAAACAACCGGGCGGGTGCGTAGGTCGAATCGAGCCCGATGGCCCGAGCGAACTCCGCCTCGGCCCCAGGCCAGTCCCAGTCGTAGAACAGATGGAGGAAGGCGAGCGAGGTGTGAGCCTCCGGGAGCGTGCTGTCGAGCGCGATGGCTTTCAGGGCCGCTGACTTGGCTTGGGGGATCGCTTCCTTGGGAGCGACGAACCCAAAGGTCGCGAGGAAGGCGTAGGAATCGGCCAGCCCTGAATAGGCAAGGGCGTAGGTCGAATCCGCTTGAATCGCCCGCTGGAAGAACTCGGCGGCTTTTCTCAGGTCTGGTTCGGTCCGTTTCTCGTAGAAGTAGCGGCCCTGCAGGTAGAGGTCGTGGGCCTCCGGGTTCTCGGTGGACCGCCTGACCAGGGAAGTGGCCTGCCCCCCGGCGAGCCGGACCTTGAGCGCCGCCGCGACCGCTTTCGCGATATCGTCCTGGACCGAGAAGACGTCTTTCAATTCTCTCTCGTAGGTCTCGGACCACAGCCTGAGCCCATCGCTGGTACTGGTCAGTTCCACGCTGACGCGTAACAGCCGACCCTCCCGCCGCACGGTCCCCTCCAGCAGCGCCGAGACGTTGAGGGACCGTCCGATCTCGCGCGCGTCGCCTGCCTTGGCCTTTTCGGAGTAGGCGGAGGTGCGCGAGAGCACCTTGAGCCCTGCCACCTTGGTGAGCGCGTTACCCAATTCCTCGGTCATCCCGGCCGAGAAGTATTGGTCCGAAGGGTCACCCCCGACGTTCACCAGCGGCAGCACCGCGATCGATTGAACCGGTGCGGTGTCTGAGGGCGCGGGGCCAGGAGAGAGGCGGGAACGGAGCACGTACGCGGTGGCAAGGGTCACCAGCACCCCGGAGACAAAGAGGGCCGCCCGCCCTCTCATCGCCCGTACGCCCCGGCTCGGCACGGCGCCGACCGGGAGTGCCGCGGCGCTCCCGAGCGCGTCGCTGAAGTCGGTCAGGGTGGTAAACCGATCGGCCGGCTCGCGACTCAGCGCCTTCATCAGTGCCTGCTCGATTCCCGGGGGTATCCGTTCCCCGAGGTCCCCAAGCGGCGGCACCGGTTGGGTCAGGCGCTTGGCCAGGATCCCCTGCGCGGTGGGTGCGGTGAGCGGCGGCTCCCCGGTGAGCATCTCGTAGAGGACGCAGCCCAGGCTGTAGAGGTCGCTGCGGCCGTCCAGGTCGCGCTGGCCGGAGGCCTGTTCCGGGCTCATGTATTCCGGGGTGCCGACGGTGAGGCCGGTTTCGGTAAGACGGCCGCTCCCGCCGTCGCCCACCGGCCCGTCGCTCACGGCTCCTACCGCCCGGGCGATCCCGAAGTCGGCGACCACCGCGTGCCCACCCACCAGCAGGATGTTGTCCGGCTTGATGTCGCGATGCAGCACCTGCTGTGCGTGCGCGTAGGCCAGGGCACTCGCCACATCGCGGGTAATTCGGACCGCCTCCTCCAGTGGCAACCGATGCTGCTGGGCCAGCCGGTCACGCAGGCTCTCGCCCTCGACGAACGGCATCACGTAGTAGAGAAGGCCAGCCTCCTCACCGGAGTCGTGGATCGGGAGTATGTGGGGATGGGTCAGTGAGGAGGCGATCTCGATTTCGCGCAGAAACCGCTCGCCGCCGAGCATGGCGGCGATTTCGGGCCGGAGCACCTTCACCGCGACCCGCCGCTGGTGCTTGGTGTCCCGGGCCAAGAAGATGGTGGCCATCCCACCGTGGCCGACCTCCTTCTCAACGGCATACCGACTACTGAGGGCCTGTTGCACCCGGGCGAGGAGATCGAACATGGGTGCCAAGATGGCGGCCGGGGGCGGTCGAAGCCAGCCCCGTGGGGACGTAGGGCTGCGGCATCACCGCGACCGCGCTGGAGACCCTCTGCGTTCTCGTCGCCTCGGCGTTTCAGCAACGCCAGCAGTGAGCAGGGGGACTCAGCTCACTCCACTGGCAGATCGCTCGCGTCGCCCGGAATGAGGTGGAATTGCTGGAATGAGGGGTGGCTTGAATCGAGGTGAGCTACGGCACCGCCGTCCCGAACGGTGACCGCGCCGGAGCAGTAGGGCTCGGGGATGGCTTCTTGGGAGCAGTGGCCGGCTTCGGCTTGGGGACATTCTCGGCCGCCCGCGCGGGTGCGGCTGCGCGGGCCTGCACCGACACCTCCGCGTGCGCCGCCGTGCCCTTCACCTCGGCGTGAAATACCTGAGGCCCGGCCTTGGCTCCGAGCGTCCAGTGAACCGCGGTCTCACCATGGTCGTCGGTCACCGGCCGCACCGGTGACACACTTCCGGCGGGAACCTTGAGGACGACGGGCGCCCCGGGCACCGGGTTCCCAAAGCCGTCGGTGACCGACAGGCGCACGGCCTTCTCCAGCGCCCGCCCCGCCACCCCGGTTGACGGAGGCTGCACGAACGCGATGACCACCGCGCCCCCGGCGTGAGCGGTGGCGGCAACCTCCACCGGTGTTAGCCCCGGGGCGAGCGCCGACAGCCGCTCGACCCCCGCCAAGTGTCCCATCGTCCACCGCACCTGGACCCGACCGTTCACATCAGTCAGTACCGCCGTGTCTGCCACGCTCCCCGCCGATGGCTGGAGGTGTACCTGAACACCAGGCACCGGATTCTGCAGCGTATCGACCAGACGAAGCGCGATCGGCGCCGGGAGGGCCGATCCCACCCGGCCCGATTGCCGGTCTCCACTGAGGACCTCGATCGCGAAGGGCGGGCCATGCCGCGCCGTGGCGAGAAGGGTGATCGGCGGCAGGGTGCGAGCGTTGCCCACCTGCGCCCGGGCCCGCTGGCGTCCCGCCTTTGGACCCAGGGTCCAGCGAGCCCGAGCCCGGCCGAGGGAGTCGGTGCGGGCATCGAGCGGAGTGATGCTGCCGCCATCGAGCACCGTCCAGCTCACCGGCACGTCCGCGAGTGCCAGGCCGCTCGAGTCGGACACGCGAACGGCGACCGGATCGGGCAGCGTGTCGCGGACGCTCGCGGCGAGCGAATCGTTGTTCGCACTGATGCGGATGTTGCCCCGGACCGGATCGGCCTCGGCGACGACCCGGAGTGGCGCCTCGATCCTCCCCACTTCTACCGAGAGGGGCTGCCGCCCGGGGATCTCTCCAAGGGTCCACAGGGTCCGGGCCCGGCCACCCTCATCGGTCAGCACCGAAGCGGGCTCGACTCGGCCCCCGGCACCGGGAAGATTGAACCGCACCTCGACTCCGCCGATCGGGCGCCCATGTCTCGAAACCACCTGCACCGTGATCGGCTCGGGGAGACGTTGGGCGACCGGCGCCCGCTGGTCGGCACCGCCCATAAGCGTGATGGACGCGGGCACCGGCACCACCTCGACCGCCGTCTGCGTCATGAGTTCGCCCAGTTTGGCTTGCAGAGTGGTGCGTCCCGGGTTGAGACCGACCAGGCGACCGAGGCTGTCCACCGTCGCGACATCCGGCGCCGCCGAGTGCCAGCTTCCCGCTCCGGCGCCACGCGCAACCTCATGGCCCCGCGCGTCGCGCGCCCGCATGACGATCGGGCGGGTCTCTCCTTCGGCAACCTGCAGCACGCTGTCCGCCGGCTGGATCTCCAGTTCTCGGGGCCGGGGAAGGACGAGGATGCGCGACCGGGCGCTCCGCGCCTCGGCCGAGACGGTCACCGAGGTCACGCCCGGTGCCCGCGTCACTACGGTGCCGGTGCTGTCGACCAGGGCCACCGCCGGATCGTCGCTGCTCCAGCCCACCGCTGTTCCGACCAATGCCACGCCGTTGTGGTCGGCGATGGTGACGGCCAGATGGATGGTGTCCCCGATGGAGTAGGCGGTGTCCACCGCCGGAGTGACCCCTACCCAGGCAACGGTGAGCTTCAACGGAGTCGGATGGCCCAGCCAGCTCCGGAGTCCCTCGCGCAGCCACCCGTGGCCATCGAGGAAGGAGAGAATGGACAGCAGCGCGGCGCAGCCCGAGAGCACCGCCGCGGTCAGCTTGAGGGAGTTGATCCCGTGAGTCCGGATGAGTCCGTTGGATCTCATGATGCCTGGTCGGGTGAAGCGGGCGTCAGTGCGCCACACGTACGTCGATCCCCTGACGACTCGAGACACCGTCCGAGAGCTCGACCGAGAGGTCGCTGCCCGCGGTGACTATCCGGCTTCGTCCGGCGCGCCCAAACGAGAGAATCGCTCCGGTCTTCGCGTCCCGGATCAGCGCCATCGGATAGCGCGGGTCCCATCGCACGTCGGCCTCGGCGGCGTTGACCCGCACCGCCGTGGGCGGGGTGACCAAAGGCGCCTGCTGGCTCTGCCCGGTGAGTGCGGCGCTCCCCTGACGCGTGGTGATCAGGCGGCCATCGGTGAGTCGCAACGAGGCGAGACCCGTCCCCAGCTGTGCCAGCGGAACCACGAAGGCGAAGTGCCGCTCCGGCCCTCCCGGTAGATCGGCGACGAGGTTGCCCGCGAAGCTGAGATCGAAGAGTTGGGCTCCTGAGGCATCGCTTCCGGTCAGCCGATACGGCCCCGGTGCAGTCGGCAACGACGGCACCGCATTCACGCTGAACGCCGGCTCCAGCTCAATCCCTCGGCTCGTAATCCGCCCCCAGACCAGGAGGCCGGGGCCCATACTCGGCGGCCCGGCGGGCAGGCCGCCTGCCAGCCCGCCGGTCACAACCATCGGCCCCGGACCCCGGAAGTTCAGGACTCCCATGTAGGTCCAATCGCTGACCCAGATCGGGGAGCAGTAGCTCATAATGTCGACGTCCGCCACGGGAGGCTTCAACTGACTGGTTCCCTGGTCGTAGCCCCAGACCCCGATCTTGGCGCCGGTGTAGGGGTAGGCTGGATCTCCGGTGACGCCGCAGGGAGAATGAATCCGGCCGAAGTTGTGACCCAACTCATGGGTGATCACGGTCGGCGCGCTGGTCGACTTGTCCCAGGCCAGGGCCGCGGGGGCGCCAACGTAGCCCAGTCCCGCGATGCCGCTGCTGTATGAGGTCCCCGCCAGGCCCACGTAATCGCGGCCGCTACCCTCCGCGGTCTGTAAAGCGTACATCTCGCTCAGGATGTTGCCCCAGGCGTTGTTGCTGTCATTGGACACGAGAGGGCCGTACGCCGAGGTGAACGGAGCGTGCACATCGACATCGGCCACTCCGATCGGGTACATCCGCGGGGTGAGCCCGAACAACTGGTCCTTGTTGCTATTGGTGACATTGCCGGTGAGTCCGCCCTGGATCACCGGGACGAAGCGGACGTGGAGCGCGGCAACCGTCTGGACATTCACCGGCTGGGGGGTGCCGGAAACGGGAAACCGGTTGTCGCTCTCGTCGGTCTCGAGGACCGCATCATTCGGATCCACCACCGCGAGGATCGACAGAGTAGGCTGCACCCGGGCCGCCGGAATCACCAGGTTCCACGACGAACTCAGCGTCGTGGTATCGACGGTGAGAGGCACCGACCCCGACGGGGCGGCTACCGTGAGCGAGTCCACCTGCAGTCCGCCCTGGTAGAGGCGCACCCGGACACTGGGGGCGACGGTATTGGCCTGGGCGGCCGTGACGAAGACCCGGAGAAGGACATTCCGCCCCGCCACCATCGGCACCGAGTTATCGGAGCGCTGAGTGCTCTGGATGATCTGGACCCCGGCGATGGAAAGATTGACATTGGGCGTGGCGCCGGGGGCGTAGGTCACGGAGGCCTGCGCCGTCTGTCCCGCGAGCACGCCGACCGTCGCGGGGGCCACTGTGGCGTTATAGGCCTGGGCGCCATTGGTCACGTAGAGCGCCGAGATGGTGTAGGTGTCCTGTGGCAGACCGGTGAGCACTGTGCTCCCCGTCACCGCGCGCGTAGTCCCCAGCGTACCCGAAACGTTCACCCGCGCCGCGACCCCGCCCGGCAGTCCTTTCACGGTGAGGTTGAGCGTGCCCACGCCACCGCCCGGCCCTGTTGGGTTTTTCATATCGCCGCCGCAGGATGCAACGAGACCCGCGAGCAGGAGTAGTGAAAGCGCCGATAAGTCGCTGTTTCGCCGAGACATCCAGAGTACCTCAAGAAGGGGCGCAGGAGGACTGGTTGGGTAGGGGCAAGAGGCGGGCCGGGGAGGGCGGGCAGGCGGGGCGACGGTGCGGCAATCTTGATTTCTTAGCTGCAACCTCCGCAGTGATCTGCTCTCCCCAGGACTCACCTACAGTCCGCCTGCCCGTCTGCCCGCCTGCCCGTCTACATCGACCGATACTTCGGCCCGCTGCCACCC
Source organism: Gemmatimonadota bacterium (assembly GCA_041485505.1). Classification (GTDB taxonomy): domain Bacteria; phylum Gemmatimonadota; class Gemmatimonadetes; order Gemmatimonadales; family GWC2-71-9; genus JBDUEA01. Next base: position 7,393 of record JBGPJS010000039.1, read on the forward strand.
TCCCTCGGCGTCCAGCGCGGCCCCAGCACATCGGTGGCCTTGCAGTCCACGCAGTTGGGCGGGTTCACCCGCAATGCATCTCCCACCCGCTCGTACACGCCCGCTGGGCAGACGTGGGCGTAGAAGTCGGCCACTTCACCGCTCACATCCTTCCCGACCAGAAGATGGGCTGGAATGGTGTCGCGGGTGGCGTTGCCCGACTTGAACACCGCGTCCACCTTGCTGAAGCTGAGCCTGTTGTCGGGGGTGAACGGAGCGGCTAGCGACACCCGCCGCGACGCTTCGGCATCTTCCGCCATCCTTATCCGGCCGCCGGGAAAGCGCCCCCCGGTCACCGTCATGAGTCCTGCTTTGATCCCGCCCGCCACCAGCCCGTCCTTGAAGGCCAGGCGCATGTTTCGGGTCCGATACAGATCCTGGACGATGAAACTCTGTCGCACCGCCTGATCGTACCCGCCCAGGCGCGCAGCGCTGGTATCGCCCGCTTTGAGCGCCTGATAGGCGCTCCGGGCCGCGAGGATGCCGGAGTACATCGCGTAGTGGATCCCTTTGAGCGAGGGCACGTCCACGAAACCGACCGCGTCCCCCACCATCAGGAGGCCATCGCCGTGGAATCGCTCCGGCAGGGCCCAGTATCCCCCTTCGGGGATGGTCTTGGCGCCCCATTCCTGCAGCTCCCCTCCCTCGAGCCAGGGCCGGAAGAGCGGGTGCGATTTCATCCGCTGGAGCAGGACGTGGACATCGAGGGCCGAGTCGTGATAGTCGAGACCCACCACCAAACCGAGCCCGACGAGGTTGTCGGCGAGGGGATACATGAAGCTGCCGCCGAACGCATCGGTGGGAAGCGGCCAGCCGAGGGTGTGAATGACACGGTCGAGCGGGCGCGTGACCTGCCAGACTTCCTTGACCCCCAACGCGAAGAGCTGCGGATTGGGCGACCCGATCGCCTGCCATTGACGGTAGGCCTGCGACAAGGTGCCCCGGGTGCCTTCGGAGAGCACCGTGATCCGCGCGGTCAAGTCGGTCGGCTCGGCGTAGCTGCCGGTCGGTTGGCAGTCGCGATCGAGACCCGATGGCGTGGTGCGCACGCCCCGGACGGCATTGCCTTCCACCAGGAGCGCATCGGCCGGAAAACCGGTAAACAAATTCACCCCGAGCTCTTCCGCCTTGGCACCCAGCCACCGCACCACCTCGCAGATCGAAGCGGTATAGAAGCCCTTGTTGTGCATGGTGGGCGGCGTCGGCAGGCGGAGCGACCTCGATCCGGTGAGAAAATGGACCGCCTCGCAGGTCACCGGCTGACGGAAGGGAAAGTCGCGGTCCCCAAGGTCCGGAAAAAGTTCGCGGAAGGCGCGCGGGTTGATCACGGCGCCAGAGAGGTTGTGCTCCCCCAGGCTACCGGCTTTCTCCAGAACCGCGATATTGACGTCGGCCATTCCGCCGCCGCTTTCCTGGTCCAGCTTGACCAGGCGTGCCAGCTCGATGGCGCCAGCGAGACCGGCGGGACCGGCGCCGACGAACAGCACATCCATCTCGATGGCCTCGGCGCCCGGGGGGTCGTTCAGGATAAGTTGTTCGAGCGGAAGCTCCCGCTGGTGTCGTCGGGGAACGATCTGCGACACGCGCGTGACTCCTAGGGGCGGAGGGTGGGAAGATTGGTCGGGGAGAATATAAGCCTCCAGCCTCCAGCTTCCAGCGGCCAGCGGCCAGCAGCCGGTAGCCGGTAGCTGGGCGCTGGTTGCTGGTTGCTCTCTACGAGGAATCGATGAAGCCGATGCAGCTGAAGGACGTCGCGCGCGATCCCTGGGTCCGGGCCCAATTTCTTCTTGCGGGAATCATTTTCCTTGCCGCGCCTCTTCTCACCCGGATCAACCTGGGGCCGCTGGATCCCCTGTTCGGCATGGCCGATCCCCGGTGGCTGCGCTTCCTGGGAGCCGGTATGCTCCTGACCGGCATTGGAATCAGCTGGTGGGGAGTCCGTTCGCTGGGCCCCAGCCTCACCCCCAGCGTGACCCCCCTAGAGCAAGGAGTCCTGGTCGACACCGGCGCCTACGCCCGGGTACGGCACCCCATATACACCGGCATGATTCTCCTGCTGACCGGTTACACGCTGGCCTGGAGCAATTGGAGGCTGGCCCTCATCGTCGGCCTCGGCACGACACTCTTCTTCGACCGCAAGGCCGGTGCGGAAGAGAGCAACATGACGGCCCGTTTCCCGGGTTACGCGACCTATCGACGGCGGGTGCCCAAGTTGTGGCCGTGGCAGCGGCCCTGACACACCGCGACCGAGCCTTTACCCGCTCACCGCTTACCGCTCACCGCAGACGCTTTTAGAATTCCCCGATGCAAACCCCCGCCATCCCGGGCTTTCGTTCGGTCCCCTTCACCGGGGTCATCTATGTCATGGCCGAGGCCGCGCGACACGGCTACCGGCACATGCACCCCGATTGGTGCAACCTGGGCCAGGGCCAGCCCGAGACCGGGCCGCTCCCGGGAGCGCCGCCGCGGGTCACCCAAGTCGCCATCGATGTCGAAGACCAGGACTACGCCCCGATCCCCGGGATCCCGGAACTGCGCAGCGCGGTAGCCGAGCTCTACAACCACCTCTATCGCCGAGGGCAGAAGTCGCAATACACCGACAAGAACGTCTGCATCTGCGGCGGCGGCCGCAGCTCGCTCACTCGCGCGGTCGCCGCCCTGGGCCAGATCAACCTGGGGCATTTCCTTCCTGACTACACCGCGTACGAAGAGCTGCTCGACATTTTCAAACTCTTCACCTCCATCCCCATCCTTCTCGACGGCAGCGCCGGCTACGCCTTCGGCGCGGACGATCTGCGGCGCGAGATCACCGGTCGCGGCCTGTCCGCGGTGCTGCTCTCCAATCCCTGCAACCCCACGGGAAAGGTGATTCAGGGGGCCGAGCTCGAGCGATGGGTCGCGGTGGCGCGGGAGCTCCAGTGCTCCCTGCTGATCGACGAGTTCTATTCCCACTACATCTGGAAGACCGACAGCGCCGGAACGGCCCTGGTCTCGGCGGCGCAGTTCATCGAGGATGTGGACCGCGATCCGGTGGTGCTCTTCGACGGCTTCACCAAGAACTGGCGCTACCCCGGCTGGCGCTGCACCTGGATCGTGGGGCCCCGCGCGGTCATCGATGCCGTCTCCAGCACCGGCTCCTTCCTGGACGGCGGCGGGAGCAAGCCGTTGCAGCGTTCGGCCATTCCACTGCTCGCCCCGGAGATCGTACGGGCGGAAACCGGAGCGATCCGGGACGCCTTTCTCCCCAAGCGTGAGATCCTCAAAGAGGGACTGAAGCAGATGGGGGTGCGGTTCGATCTGGAGCCGGAGGGGACCTTCTACTGCTGGGGGGACATCTCCGGCCTGCCGCCGGCCATCAACGACGGCATGTCGTTTTTCAAGGCGGCGCTCAAGGAGAAGGTGATCTGTGTCCCCGGGGAGTTCTTCGACATCAACCCCGGCAAGCGGCGGAGCGGACGGCCCTCGCGGTTCCGCCAGTACGTGCGATTCTCGTTCGGACCGGAGGAGCGAGCGATTGTCGAGGGCGTCTCCCGAATCCAGAAACTGGTCGCGGGACAACAACAGTGAGCAGTGAGCAGTAAGCAGTGAGCAGTAAGCGGTGAGCGGTGAGCGGGGCGTCCCGAGATCAGCCAAGCCTCCTCTTCCTCGGGCAAGGAAGCCGAAATATCACGGAGCGCCCGCTTACTGCTCACCGCTCACTGCTTACTTCTAACCAGACGGAAGACCGGGTAACTCGCCGCCAGCAACGCCACCGCCCAGAGGCTGTTCCGGGTATCAGTGAACAGGTTGCCTGCCAGAAAAGCCAGAGACCCCAGCAACAAGAGCCCGGTCACCCCGGGATAGCCCAGCGCCCGGAAGGGACGAGGGGTCTCGGGTTCTCGACGCCGCAGCACCAATACAGCCAGGAACGAGACCGCGTACTGGACGACGTAGAAGAACGCCGCCAGGGCCAGCACCCGTTCGAAGGTGCCACTCAGGATCAGCGCGATCGTGATTGCCGATGAGGCCAGGAGTGCCAGCACCGGCGTCCCACCCGCATTGACGTTGGCCAGCCACCGCCAGGCCAGGCCATCCCGGCTCATCGCGAACGGGACCCGACTGGTGATAAGCAGGATGGCATTGGCCGTGCTGAGCAGCGACACCAGGACAACGAGGTACACCACCCGGTCGCCGGCAGGACCGAAGATCGCCCGGGCGGCGGTGGCCGCGACCAGCTTCTCGCCGGCCATCGCGGGCAACCCCAGCACCTTCATGTAGGCGATAAGCAACAGCAGGTAGATGCCGAGCACTGCCAGCACTCCTCCGGCCATCGAGCGCGGCACGTCCCTCCCGGGATTCTTCACCTCGCCGCCGAAGTAGAGCATGCCGTTCCAGCCGTCGTAGGTGTAGAAGACCCCCTGCAGCGCCAACACTATCGCGGCGAACCCGGGAGCGGTTACGGAGACGGCTGGATGGGGTGCTGGCGGGGATGCCGGAACCGAGAACAGACAGACTCCCGCCAGTCCACCCAGCACCAGCACCTTGAGCAGGCTGGTCAGTTGCTGGGTGAGATCGCCCGCCCGAATGCCCCGCCACTGCACCAGGGTCAGCGCCAGGACCACCGTCACCGCCACCGTCGTCGCGTGGCCCTGGAGCGCCGGCAGCAGCGCGTCGCCGTATTCGCCCATGGTGATCGTCACCGCGGCGGTGGCCGCGCTGCTGGAGATGGTGTCGGTCCAGCCAATGGTGAAGCCGGCATACTCCCCCAGCGCCCGCCGGGCGTAGACGTACTGCCCGCCCGATTGCGGGATCATGGCGCCGAGTTCCGCCAGGGTTAGCGCGCCGAGCAGCGCGTAAATGCCACCGCCGATCCAGACCCCGAGGAACCAGGGCGTGCTGGGTAGCTGGGCCGCGATGTCGCCGGGCGTTCGCAGGATGCCGACGCCGATGGTGTTGCCGATGATGACGGCGACGCCGAAGGCGACACCGAGGATCTGCAGCAGACTGCCTCGGCCCCGGCGCGCTGTGGGTGATGCGGTCATCGAGGAACCCTCATGGGAGGTGAAGCAATCAACGCGGGAGGAGCATCGGGGTAGGTAGCCTGTTTACTGCTCACTGCTCACTGCTTACTGCTCACCTCTGAGTTTCTTGATCTCGGCGGTCAGCCGCGGAACCACCTCGAAGAGGTCCCCCACCACGCCGTAGTCGGCGACCTTGAAGATGGGAGCATCCTTGTCCCGGTTGATCGCCACGATCACCTTGGCGGTGCGCATCCCGGCCAGGTGCTGAATCGCGCCGGAGATGCCGACGGCGACGTACAGTCCCGGACTGACCGTCTTGCCGGTCTGGCCCACCTGGGCGCCGTGGTCCCGCCATCCAGCATCCACGACGGCGCGACTCGCGCCCACCGCGGCGCCGCCGAAAGCCGCGGCCAGCTCCTCGAGCAGTTTGAAGTTGGCGGGCTCCTTGAGTCCGCGCCCACCGGAGACGACAATCGAGGCCTCGGAAACATCCAACGCCGCTTGGGCGGGAGCCTTGATCTCTTTCACCGTGACTCGCGAGGCGAACGCCGGCACTTCGATGGGTACCGCCCCTCCCACCTTTCCCGCCCCTTCCACCAGCGCCACCGTATTCGGCCGGATGGAAACGATCGCCGGTTGACCGTCGAGCCGCCCCCGCTGCAGCGCCTTGCCGGCATACACTGGTCGGGTGACAACTACCTTCCCATTCTCGGCGGAGACGTCGGTCACGTCAGTAGCGAGCGCTACACCCAACCGGGCCGCCACCCTCGGCGCGAGATCCCGTCCTGTGGCCGTGGCTGCGAAGAGGATTGCGAAGTGGCTCCCACCCAGGCTCGCGATGGTCGCGGCAGCTCCATCCGGACTGTAGAGACGGAACTCGGGGTGGGTGGCGGTGAGGACCCGATCGGCGCCGTGGCGGCCGAGGCTTTCCACGCCGGAGACCGCACCCTCTCCCAGGACGAGAGCGTCGACCGTGGTACTCATCGCGTCGGCCAGCCGGCGAGCGGCGGTGACTACCTCGAGCGAGACCTTCCGGAGGGTACCGCCGCGTTGTTCGGTAATGGCAAGGATTGGGGTCATGGGGGCTGTGGGCTATGGGCTTATGGGCTTATGGGCTATGGGCTATGGGCCATAGGCTATGGGCTATGCGCTAACCACGATCTCCTACACATGACTAAGGACAAAGAGCTCAGCGCGCTCAAGGAGCAGCCCATAGCCTATAGCGCATAGCCCCAGACTCAAATCGCTTTCGCCTCCTCCCGCAGCAGACGCACCAATTCCGGCACCGCGTCGGGTCCCTCACCGACGATGCGGCCCGCCTTTCGCTCGGGCGGAAGCTGGAGGGCCAGCACTAGCATCGTCCCGGAACCGAGCGAGACCGGCTTGACCTCGAGCGGCTTCTTCTTGGCGGCCATGATTCCCTTGAGCGACGGCAGGCGGGGATTGTTGAGCCCCTTGTCGCAGGTGAGCACCGCGGGGAGGGCGCAGGTGGCGGTCTCGACACCGCCTTCGATCTCGCGCTCGGCCTCGAGGGCGCCATCGGCGATCGTGAGGTGCGAGACCGAGGTGATGCAAGGCAGGCCAAG
>JBGPJS010000040.1:0-13943 GCA_041485505.1 Gemmatimonadota bacterium
CTCTCCCACCTGCCGATCATCGCGGACCCCAGTCATGGCACCGGTCATCGGGACATGGTGACCCCCATGGCCCGCGCGGCGGTGGCCGCTGGCGCCGACGGTCTCCTGATCGAAGTTCATCCCAGTCCGGACCGGGCTCTCTCCGACGGCGCGCAGAGCCTCTACCCAGATCAGTTCGACCGACTGATGCGGGAAACCCGCCTGATCGCCGAGGCGATCGGCCGTCGAATCGCTGAACCGGCGCCTTCGAGAGCCTGATGCTGCCCACGCTTCTCCTGGCCGGCGCCTTGCTCGCGCAGGGCGACGACAGCGGCATCGCCATGGCTGAACGCGCTGCGTCGGCCTATCAGGCCCTGTCCTCGTTCCGGGCCGATTTCCGCCAGGTCATCGATGACGACATGCTTGGCGTATTGAAGAGCAAGGGCCGACTGGTGCAAAGTGGCACCGATCGATTGGCCATGCGTTTTGCCGATCCAGACGGTGAAGCGATCGTGATGGATGGAAAACAGATCTGGGTGTACACCCCAAGCACAACGCCGGGACAGGTGCTCCGACTTCCCATACCGAGCGGCCCGACTTTCGGCCCCAACGTCCTGGCCTGGCTCCTGGAACGGCCGAGCCAGCGGTACCGCATCAGTTTTGTCCGGAGTGATCAGATCGACAAGCGGGCGGTGGACGTCATCGCGCTGGTACCACTCGACACCGCCCTCCCCTTCCGACGAGCCGTGTTGTGGCTGGACCGGCAAGATGCGCTCCCCCGACGCCTTGAGGTCGATGAGCGCTCGGGCACGAAGCGCACCCTCACCCTATCGGCCCTCCGAGTCAACGGACCGGTTGACGACAACACCTTTCGGTTCGCGGTGCCGCCCGGCATCAGGGTCGTCGATCAGTAGACCCGGCCCGGAACAACTTTTCGACGGCCGCAGCTCGCTCGGGGTCAACGCCTTCCCGCTTCGCCAGGTCCAGGGCCGCCAGCCCGAGCGACCGATAGACAATCCGGTCTCCCTCGGCCAAGGCCGCCAAATGCGCCTCGATGGTGCGGAGATCTCCCCGACGGACCGGCCCGGTAAGTGAGCGGACCGCACCAAGTGTCGTGATATTCTGCGCCGCACCGTTGAGCAGGGGCAGGTAGATCTTCTGCGCGATCTCGATGGGCACTCCCGCGCCGACCGCTAGGCGCTCGGCGATGCCCACTAAGGCCGCCGCGTAGTTCGCGACCATGGTCGCGCCGGCATGATAGGCAGGCTTGGCGGCCGCCGAGAGAGTGATCGGGAGCATCCGCAGTGTCTTGGCCAGGCGCTCCGCCGCCTCGAGGGCGCGATGATCTCCCTCGATGCCCACATAGGCACCTTTGAGGCGTTCCGCGGCCGTGGCCGGTTCGGCCACGGTCTGGAGCGGGTGGAACGACCCTAGGCCCGCCGTGGAGTCGTCGAGTGCCGCGAGCGCGGTCCGATCCAACAAGCCGGAAAGGTGGAGTACCACCTGGTCCCGGCCCACCGCCCCCTCCCGGGCCAGCTCCTCCGCAACCGACGCGATTGCGTCATCCGGCGTGGCGATCAGAATCACCTCGGCCTGGGGTGTCACCTTTCCGGGGTCACCCACCTGCAAAACCAACGGCGGAGGAACCGACCGCGCCGATCGCGCCACCAGCACCGCAGCATAACCTCGCCGTTGCAAGGCCAGTCCCAGCCCCTGCCCCATTCGACCCGCCCCGATGATCACTGCCTTCGGTTTAGCCATGGAATCCCTGCCAAATGAGACGGGCACCGAGGGTACCCAGTAAGAGAGCAAACACCCAAAACAGAGTTTTCGGTTTCGCCATCCGATTGAGTCGGACGCCGAAGGGAACCGTGCAGGACGCCCCCAACGTGAGGACCGCCGCCATCCGGAGGTCGACGAACCCGACCATCGCAGGGGAGAGCCGCGGGGCTCCGGAAGCGGTCATGTATCCGGTCACCCCGGAAAGCGTCGCGAGGCAGACCGCCGCCAGCGCGGTCGGGGCCACGTCGCGCACGTTCAATCGGCCAACATAGAGAAAGGCCGGTACCGCGAGGAGTCCTCCTCCGACCCCCAAGAACCCTGCCAGAATTCCGCTTCCGATGCCCAGCAATCCCAACAGGAGTGACGATCCGCTCGGCTCGCCTGCGGTCCGGTCCGGACGGCTCTCCGACAGGGCCCGCCGAACCATATCCGCACTCGACACTACCAGGAAGCAGCCAAATGCCCCTCGGATCCAGCTTCCCTCACCCGCCGTAGCCACCAGACGGGCGGCGGCGAACGCTGAGACCGTGCCAGGGATCCCATAGATGAGTGCCGGCTTCCAGCGTATCGCCCCCGACCGGGCGTACCGATAGCTTCCGACCGTCGCCGTCACGAACGCCACCCCCAGACTGGTGGCATGGGCCACGACGGTCTGTGCGGCGGGAGGCGCCGTGCTCTGGCTGTAGATGAAGTAGAGGAAGGGAACCATGACCGCGCCACCACCGATCCCTGCCACAGCCGAGACGACACCGACCACGAGGCCGGTGCCGAAAGCGGCGGCGAGCTGGACGCCAGGTGCGATCGTCTAGTTCCGACTGACCGGCGACGCCGCCTGGGCCATGGAGAGCGACAGCAGTTCCTTGGGCGTTGGGGCCTGCCGCAACAAGGCAAGGGCCTTCTGCACCTGCAGATCATCCTGCGAGCGGCGACGGAACTCAGCTTGGCGGCCAAAGACGTAGCGCGCGATCTCGTAGCCAAGCCACTGGTCCACCAGCGTCGTGCCGCCGGCAAAAACGGCGTCGCTCATCGAGACTCCCTTGGCCCGGAGTCGGTCGAGAATCTTCTGCCGCATGGCCACGGTGATCCGGAATTCCTCCGAAGCGACCTCGTGCGTGTTCTTCGCGTCCAGGGCGTAGCTCGTGAGCACATCGCGGTATTCCGGTAGTTTAGTGCCGATGGCCTGCAGGAACCCGCGCTCCCCGGCAGTGAAGGTATCGGGTCGCACCACGAGATCGGGCACGATTCCGCCGCCGCCCTTCACCACTCGCCCGGCATCGGTATGGTAGGTCGGCGCTTGTGCGCTGTCGCCCGCGTGGGGTGTCGCCGCGCTGTCGGCCTCGGCCGCCCGGGCGGCGAGGGCCGCCTGGTCTTCTTCGTTGTGGGCTTTGCGTTGAATGGTGCGCCCGCTGGGAGTATACCATCGCGCGGTGGTCAGCTTGAGCGCCGAATTGTCCGAGAGGGGGAACAGGGTCTGCACCAACCCCTTGCCGAAGGTCGGAACTCCCACCACCACCGCGCGATCGTGGTCCTGGAGCGCGCCCGAAATGATCTCGGCCGCGCTCGCGGTACCATCGTTGACGAGGACCACGATCGGCAGATTCGGCCATTGCTGCTTGGCGCCGTCGTAGAACTCCCGGCTGGACCCTTTGGCGCGGCCGCGTGTCGCCACGATTTCCTGCTTGTCGTCGAGGAACAAATCCGAGACCTTGACCCCCTGATCCAGCAGCCCCCCGGGGTTCCCTCGCAGATCCAGAATCATCGACTTCATGCCCCGGGACAGCAGGGCTGTGACCTCGTTCCGGAGCTCATTGGCCGAGGTCTCGCTCACCGGGTTGAGTGAGATGTAGCCAATGTTGTTGGGAAACAAGATTCCAGGCGGCACGGACCGCATGTGAATCTGGGCCCGGGTCAGGCTGTACTTGAGCGGCGCGGCCAGCCCGACCCGTCGGACTTGAACTTCGATGTTGGTCCCGGCCTCACCCCGAAGCGCCTTAACCGCCTGATCGTTGTTCCACCCTTGGGTGGACTTGCCATCCACGGAGATGATGAGGTCGCCGGTTTCGATGCCGGCGCGTTCCGCCGGGGTCTCCGGCAATGGTGCCACGACGGTGATCCAGCCGTCCCGCACATCGATCTGAATACCGAGGCCGCCGTAGTTGCCGGTGGTGGTTTCGGTCAGTTGCCGATAGTCGTCGTCGACCAAGAGGAGCGAATACGGGTCGTGAAGCTCCTCCAGCAAGCCGTTCGTGGCCTTCTTGTAGAGCTCACCCTCACCGAGCGAGTCCACGTAGTAGTGATCGACATGGGAGAGTACATCATCGAAGAGCCGGGCCTGCTGGTAGACATTGCCCACACTGACGGCGCCTCGCTGGAGCAGCCAGCCGCCGGTGAAGAACGAAACCAGGGCGACCAGTCCGATCACCCCCCATCGCTGCCGCATACGTACCTCCGAGGACAAACGGTTCCGGCTCAAGGGACCGGTCTGCATCCCGCTAATACCAAAGTTAACCTGGGAACGCCCCGAATGACTCCGGGCGAGCCCTCCTCAGTTCCTCCCACGCTTGCCGCAAGACCTGTTCCGGCGGAAGGGTGGCGTCGAGATGGCGGATGTGTTCCCCCCCGGAAGACCGGTAGTACTGCTCAACCCGCCGGTGGAACTCCCTGGATTCCCGATCGAGTCGATCCTGTGCCTTCCCCGCCGCACGCTGCCTAGCCTCCCCCAAGTCGCTCGGGATGTCGAGGATCAGCGTCAGGTTGGGCTGGAGACCGCCAGTTGCGGCGGAATTGAAGTGCCCGACAAAGTCGGGGGACAACCCCCGCCCGGCAACCTGGTAGGCCTCAGTCGACAGGGCGTAGCGGTCCGATAGTACGATCCGGCCGACATCCAGCGCTGGTTGGACGACCCGGTGTACCAAGTCGGCCCTCGCTGTGGCAAAGTACAGGAGTTCGGCCTCCGGCCTCCAGTGACGCTCGGGATCAAGGAGCTCCCGGCGGATGGCCTCGGCGACCGGAGTTCCCCCCGGCTCGCGAACCACGACGGGTTCCACACCGGAAAGGCGGATCCGGTCGGCCAGGGCCGCGGCCAGGGTGGATTTGCCGGCACCCTCGGGACCCTCGACGACAACGAAGAAGCCGGACGGAGTCATCCTAGGGTGATGATGCTGCTCGACGCGCCCTTCTCGATGCCATCGCCGATCAGCTGATTGACCTTCATCATGACCTTTTCGAAATTGGCCCGCGCTACAACGTACGCTTGACCGGTTGGGCTGGTCTCGAGCTCCCGCACGGCCTTCTCGTAGGCCTCGGTGGTCTCCTGATCCGGCATCTGCCCGGCGCCGACCGCCTGATCGACCTTCCGTGCCAGCGTCTGGATCGTCTCCAGCTTGCGGACGGTGTCGGCGTCCTCCCGGAGGTTGGTCTCTGCCCGCCGTAAGGCCTTGCACTCCGAGGTCTGCCCAATCAGCCGGCCGAGTTCCTCCGCCTTGTCCCAGATCATGGTCTTTCGCTCCTCCGCGCGAGCAGGTAGCGCGCACGGCCAAAGAGGTCATCGTACACGGCCACCGCGCTCCATCCGGCCTGCCCGGCCTCGCGCGCGGCCGTACCGGCACGGGAGCAGTCTGTTTCGATCGCAATCCAGCCGCCCGGACGGACCAGCGCTAACCCGGCGAGGAGCAGCGCGCGGGTTGTCTCCAGCCCATCGGCCCCGCTGGCAAGGGCCTGCGCCGGCTCCCAGTCCCGCACTGAGGGATCGAGGGCAGCGTACTCCTCTTCCGTGAGATACGGTGGGTTGGAGACAATCGCGTCGAACCCTGCACACCGGAGCGACTCACCCATGTCCCCCTGCACCAGTTCGACGGGAAGCCCGGTCAGCCGGCGGTTCTCAGCGGCGAGCCGAAGCGCCTCGGGCGAGCGATCCACGGCGACCACCCGCTCAAAGGAGCCCTCCTGGGCCAGACTCAGTGCGATACACCCGCTTCCCGTGCCGAGGTCCGCCACTCTCCCGGAGGAAACCCGCGCCAGCAGGTGTTCCACCAGACCCTCGGTCTCCGGACGCGGAATGAGTGCCCGGCGGTCCGCCCGGAGGATCAGCCGCCGGAAGCCCGCCCAGCCGGTTACATAGGCCAGCGGCTCCCCGGCACGGCGCCGTTCCACCGCTTGCTCGAAGCGGGCGACGACGTCCGGGGGGACTGCTCGTTGCGGATCGAGCAATGCCACCGCGGGATCAGTGGCGCCGGTGAGATCGCGCCAGAGCCGGAAGGCCTCTCGCGAGCCGGTCTCCACCCCAGCCTCGGCCAATCGCGCCGACGCTTGGCGCAGCAGGCACCGAAGGGACGTCGCGGTGTCAGGCATCCATCATTTCCTGGCGGCTGGCCATCCGAAGCGCGACCACCAGGTCGTCCAGATGCCCGTTCATGACGTCTGGGAGATTGTGGATGGACAGGTTGATCCGATGGTCGGTGACTCGGCTCTGAGGAAAATTGTAGGTCCGAATCTTGGCGGAGCGATCCCCGGTGCCCACCATGGCTCGCCGTTCCCGTGATCGGGACGCCTCCTGCTCGGCGATCATCCGGTCGAGCAACCGGGCGCGCAGCACTTCCAGCGCTTTGAGTTTGTTTTGCAGCTGAGATTTCTGATCCTGCTGCGTCACCACCAGCCCGGTCGGCAGATGGGTGATCCGTACCGCGCTGTCGGTGGTGTTGACGCTTTGCCCACCGGGACCGGATGAGCGATAGACGTCGATCTTGAGGTCGTTGGGGTGGATGACAATGTCGAGTTCCTCCGCCTCCGGCAGCACTGCGACGGTGGCGGCGGAGGTATGAATCCGACCCTGGGTCTCCGTCGCCGGAACTCGTTGAACCCGATGAACGCCGGACTCCCGCCTCAGCAAGCCGTAGGCTTCCGCGCCGCGGGCCGCGAAGATCACTTCCTTCAGGCCGCCCAGACTGCTCTCACTCAGCGAGATCAGCTCGACCGCCAGCCCGTGCCGCTCGCAGAACCGTTGGTACATTCGGAATAATTCACCGGCGAAGAGGGCCGCCTCGTCGCCGCCGGTACCGGCGCGGATCTCCATGATCGCATCGCGATCGTCGTGGGGGTCCCTCGGGAGGAGAAGATGGTGGAGCTCGCCCCGCAAGGCTTCGATTTCCCCAGGCAGGCTGGCGAGGTCGATGCGCGCGAGCGCCACTAGCTCGGGATCGGCCTCTTCGGCCATTTCCCGAGCCTGCTGGTATTCACCCATCAGCCGTTGCAGACGCTCGGCGATCCGGACCACCGGGGCCAATCGGGCGTGCTCCCGACCCAGCAACTTGAGTGTACTGGCATCCCGCGCGGTCGAGGGGTCGGCCAGCGCCCGGGCGACCTCCTCCGCCCGGGCAAGCGCCTGGCGGAGTCGGGCCTCCATGAGCTAGCTCTGCGTGGAGTCGGCGGGGACTTTCTCGCCCTGGTATCGGCGACGGAAACGGTCCACCCGTCCAGCCGTATCCACCAGCCGCTGCTTGCCGGTGAAGTAAGGGTGGCACTTGGCGCACACTTCAACGTGAATGGACGCGGCCGTGGAGCGGGTTTCGAACTGGTTCCCGCAGGCGCACTGGGCGGTCAGCTTGTGATACTTCGGGTGAAGATTGGCCTTCACGGTTCAACTCCTGGCAACGTGGGGCCGTTAGCCGGCCGATGATGTCGGAAAGCCTTTAAGTATAGCCGGTTACGAGTCGGTTGAGCAACGTCGGGGGTGGCAGCCACTTCGGAACGTCCCGAAGGTCCCGGTAGGGAGGGCGGGGACGTTTGACACTTTGGAATGGTGCAAGTATCGTATTCACCATCACTTCCAATGATTCGAGGCCGGCGTGCCCTTAACACCGCTGGAGGTTCTGAAGAAGGTTCCGCTCTTCGCGAGCCTCCCGGAGGGCGAACTGGCCGTGTTCGCTGAGCTGGTCCGCGAGAAAAGTTACCCCAAGGGGAGTGTGATCCTCTTCGAGGACGATCAGGGGGATTCGCTGTACCTTGTCGCCGCAGGCCACGTCAAGGTGGTGCTCATCGGTGAGGACGGTCGCGAGGTCATTCTCTCGGTGCTGGGAGAAGGTAGCTTCTTCGGGGAGATGGCCCTGATTGACGATGAGCCCCGATCGGCCCACGTCATCGCGATGGAGGACGCCAACCTACTGGTCCTGCGGCGGGAAGACTTCCAGGCCCGCCTCCGGGCCTCGCCCGAAGTCGCGATCGCACTGCTGCGCGAAATGTCCCGCCGCTTGCGCCGCGCCGACGAGAAAATCGGAAGCTTGGTGCTGCTCGACGTCAACGGCCGGGTGGCGGACCTCCTCCTCCGCACCGCCGACGACGAAGGAGGTAACCACATCACCCGGAAGATCACCCATCACGTGATCGCCCAAATGATCGGCTCGAGCCGGGAGACCGTGTCCCGCACCATGCGTGATTTCGTCGAGCGCGGCCTGATTCAGGTCAGCCGGAAAGACATCATGTTGCTGGATCGTCACGCTCTGGAGCGGGCCGCGGGCCGCTCGTGACCCTTGTCACCCGAAACCGGTGAGCCTCGGTTCGCCATTGGCAGACTCTTTGCACTGTCCTTCTGGAAGATGAGAGCGGTGTCGTGACCTATTCTGTCACGTTCTGGGGGACCCGCGGGTCCATCCCCACGCCCGGCGCACACACCGCGCGGTACGGAGGCAATACCTCCTGCGTCGCGGTCACCGGACATGGCGACCAGCTGGTGGTTCTAGACGCGGGTAGCGGGATCCGACCGTTGGGGCACGAACTTGCGCAGTTGCCCAACGGCGCCATGAGTGTGGATATCCTGCTCTCGCATACGCATTGGGACCACATTCAGGGGCTACCGTTCTTTCAGCCACTGAATACGCGGGGTAACTCGGTGCGAATTTTCGGGTCGGCCCAGGCCGGGGTGCCGCTAGAGGAAATCCTCGACCGGCAGATGGATCCGGTGGTCTTTCCGGTCCCGCTCAAAGCCTTGGCCGCCGAGCTGACCGTCACTGAAGTGGCGGGCGGACGATTCGAAATCGACGGATTCTCGGTGGAGGCATTCCGGCTTCGACATCCGGGAACCACGCTGGGATACAAGCTGGTACCGGTCCGCGGCGGGGCCGAGATGGCCTATGTCACAGACAATGAGCTGGGCACCGGTGGATCTTATGATGTACCGTCGGATTGGCGGCAACAGCTGGTGTCGTTTCTCGGCGGAGTCGACACCCTGATCCATGACGGGATGTACTCCGAGGAGCTCATCGAAACCCGAGCCGGCTGGGGACATTCGACACCCCGGCAAGCGGTGGAGCTCGCCGCGGAGTGCGGCTCTCGGCGCCTGGTGCTGTTTCACCACGAGCCGGAGCATGACGACGCAGCCATTGACCGGTTGCTCGCGCGTACCCGGGAGCAGGCACGAGGCTTGGTCCCCGGCTTGGTGGTGGAGGCGGCGATGGAAGGGATGAAACTGACCCTCTCATGAGGAGTACCCGTATGCGCAGGCGTGTGCTGTTCGGACTGGCAATGACCCTGGCCATCGCTCCTCCCATGGCCGGTCAGGACTCCCGACCGGGGATCGCGGTGCTGCCGTTCGAGAACGGCGGATCGTACGGTCAGGACAAGGAGAATTTCGACGCGCTGCAGAAGGGGATTCCGGCCATGCTGATCAGCGAGCTCCAGAACAACCCCGGAGCGCGTCTGGTTGATCGGGATCAGATCCAGCAAATGCTGGGCGAGCAGAACCTCGGCAAAGAAGGCCGGGTTGACGCCGCGACGGCCGCCAAGGTCGGCAAGTTGGTCGGGGCCCGGTATATGATCACGGGCACCTTTACCGACTTCTATGGGAAGTTCCGCATAGACGCACGGATCGTGAACGTGGAAACCAGCGAAATCATCAAGGTAGTAACCAACGATCCGAAGCTGCAGAAGCGCGACGAGCTGTTCCGGATCATCGAGTCGGTGGCGGAAAAGCTCATGGCAGAGACTAAGCTCCCGCCGCTGCCGGCTGAAATCTCCCAGGCCATGAAGGCACGCGAAGTGCCCACTGACGCGCTGACCTATTACAGCCGCGCCCTGCTCTATCAGGACCGGGGCGACAAGGCCAAGGCCGAGGAGTACTACAAGAAGGCGCTAGACGTCTTTCCCGACTACGCCGAAGCCAAAGAGGGCTTGCGGAAGGTGAAGCCCGCATGAGGTGGTGATCCGCCCGATCGCCGCGATCGGACGCGGCACAGCGCGCTGGCTCGCCCGCCTGGGTGGGTTGGCGCGCTTCGCCTTTGAGGCCCTGGCCTCGCTGCCTTCCCTCCCCGGCGCCGGCCGCCGGGTGGCCGGACGGGTGTTGCTGAATCAGCTCCGATTCACCGCCTTGGACGGGGTCGGGCTGATTGTGCTGCTGAGCGGGATCCTCAGCTTCCTCGTCATCTCCAGCCTGATTCGCCAGCTGGGCCGGGTCGGCGCCACCGATCTCATCGGTGAGCTGATGGTGGTGGTGATCGTCCGCAATCTCGGCCCCATCCTCACCGCCCTCGCGGTAGTCAGCCGCAGCGGCACCGCGATCACCGCCGAGCTGGCAACCAACACCGTGCTCGGGGAAGTGCGGGCGCTCGAGGGGATGGGCATCGACCCATTCCACTACCTGGTCCTTCCGCGCCTGTTCGGCTGCATTCTGTCCACCCTCACCCTCTCCGTGCTGTTCGACGTGGTGGCGCTCTTCGGCGGTTTTCTGGCGGCCGGTTCCGAGGGGATGAGTGGGGCCCGCTACCTCCACATCGTGCTCGCGAAGCTGATCACCCAAGACGTCGTGCTTACCGTCCTCAAGAGCCTGGTCTTCGGACTCATCATCGGGGTTCTGCCGAGCTATCAGGGTCTGTCGGTGCAGAGCGGCCCCACGGAGATCCCCCAAGCGGTAATCCGGGGAACGGTCGGCTCGATCGTGCTGGTCTTTATTTTCTCCGCACTCTTCGTCGTGGCTTCGAGCTGATGACCCCACCCCTGGTGTTCGAAGGGATTCCGCTCGCGCGCATCCGCCGCCGGACCCGGTCGAGCATCGACCGGGCGAGCAGCGAGGGCGACGGCCTGTTCAGCGTGGAGGTGGCGCCGCACCAGACGGTCGTGACGCTGGGCGATGAGACCAGCGGGGTGGACAGCCTGGGCGCCCTCGCGATGGGTCTGGAGCTGAGCCCCATCGGGGCCGCCCGGGTCTACGGCACCGAGATTGCCCGGCTGGAGCGCCGGGCCCAACTCGCCTTCCGCCGGAAGGTGGGGTACCTTCCCGCCGGAGAGGGCCTCTTGCAAAACCTGACGCTTCGCGACAACGTCCGGCTTCCGCTCCGCTTCGGCAGCGACTTCCAATCCGACGAAATCGAAGGCCGCGTAGACGTGATTCTCGCTCAATTGCGGATCAGCCGGGCCGCCGATGTGCGCCCCGCCCAGGCCAATGAAGAGGAGCGCCGGCGCGCCGCGCTGGGCCGGGCGCTCGCCTTCGACCCGGAACTCGTGATTATGGAACAGCCGTTCGACGGCCTCACCGAGCGGGTCGCGGCGGAACTCCTGGAGATCGCTCGCGGAGGCGAGACGGCGGAGGGTGGCCGGCGCACCGTCCTGGTGACCGGCCAGGACCTCCCGGCACTGCTCCGGGCCCGAGTAGACCGGCTGGTGCGCGTGGTGAAGGGCCAGGCCGTGGCGGGGGGACGATGAACCTGAGTCGACGCTCGGCCGATACCCTGGTTGGCCTGTTGATGGTCGCCGCGATCGCGGTGCTTGTCGTGACGCTCAGCATCACCCAGAAATGGACCGAGCGACGGTTCCTGGTCTATCTGCGCACCAATTCCGCGGAAGACCTCAGTGTCGACACCAAGGTGCGGCTCCAAGGGCTGGAGGTGGGCGAGGTCGCGAGCATCGCGCCGGTGGTGGACCCTTCGATGGGCCCCCTCAGCTTCCTGGTCGCCCTCCGCATCCGCGAACGCTATCAGGATGGGGCTGCGCTCAAGCTCCCGGTCGGCACCCGGGCGGAGATCCAACCCGGCAGCGTCCTCGGCAAGACGGTCGTTTCGATTGTCATTCCTCCTCCCCGGCCGTATGCGGTGGCCGCGCTCCAGCCTGGCGATACCATCACCGCGGTGCGGCAGGACGCGGCGCTCGACGCGATCCGCCGGGTAGCCGACTCACTCACCCAGCAAATCCGCCTGGTCCTGACCGATAGCCGGACCCTGATCAGCCGGATTACTCAGACCGCCGAGCAGACTACCACGGAACTGGCCCAGACCGGCCCCGAGGTCCGCCGCACCCTCAGTGAGGTTCAGACCACACTCCAGCAACTGAGACCGGTCCTGGCGAAGGCAAGCGCCATTCTCGATACCACCGACTCCAGAACCGCCGGGGTCCTCGATTCGGTAGCGGCGACACTCTCGTCGACCCGGGCCCTGGTGGGGCATCTCGACAGCCTGACCGTGCTGGCCCACGCCACCGTGTCTGACAGCCGACAGGACATCCGCCAGACCCTCACGAACATGCTCATCATCAGCGCCAAGCTGGACCATTTCCTCGACGAGGTGAGCCGGCGGCCGCTCAAGATGATCACCGGGGTCCGACCACTCCCGCCCGAATCACTTCCCGCCCACCAGCAGTGAGATTCCTGCTGCTGTACTCCCCGGACTGGAATCTGGCGCCCCTGGCCGAGGCGCTGGCGGCGGAGCAAGTGGAAGCCCGCCCGGTCACCTCCTTCGCGGACCCCGGACTGGACGAGCGGCCGGCCGTGTTGTTGCTCGATCCCGGTACCCGGGGGCGGCTCCCGGCCTCGGTGCTGGGCGCCCTGTTCGACGCCGGGGTTTCGATTGTGGCCATCGGCCAATCCGGGGAGGACGACGTTCCCGCAGGATTGCCGGCCGAAATCCTCAGCGACTTCGTCAAGGCACCGGCGGGCCCGCAGCAGCTCCTGCTCGCGCTCCGTACCGCCTTCCGGCTGTCGGCGGCGCGCCGTGACGCGGCCCGGGCACGGGCCGAGATTACCGCGCGGACCGACGAGGTGACGGAACTGACCAAGATCGGCGTTCTGCTCACGACCGAAAAGAACTACAACACGCTGCTCGACCTGATCCTGAAACAGGCCCGGCGAATCACCCAGTCCGATGCCGGGAGCCTCTACCTGGTCGAGACCGACGAACGGGGCGACAAGCGGCTCCGGTTCAAGCTGAGCCAGAACGATAGCCGACCCGACATTCCCTTCGTCGAGTTCACGATGCCGATCGACCATACGTCGCTGGCGGGCTATGCCGCCACCGAGGCGAAGTCGCTGGTGATCGGTGACGTCTACGGACTGCCGCCCGATGTCGCCTACTCGTTCAATCATTCGTTCGACGAACGCTATGGCTATCGGACCAAGTCCATGCTGGTTATCCCCATGCAGAATCACCATGGCGACGTGATCGGGGTGCTTCAGCTCATCAACCGCAAGCGGGATCTGGCGGCCCACCTGGCCACTCCGGCCGACGCTGAACGGCTGATCATCTCCTACAGCCTCCACACGGAGCGAATCGTGGAAGCGTTGGCGGGCCAGGCGGCGGTATCGATCGAGAACAGCCAACTGTATGAGGCGATCCAGCGGCTCTTCGAGGGCTTCGTGAAGGCGGCCGTCACCGCCATTGAGCAGCGCGATCCGACTACCTCGGGGCATTCGGAACGGGTGGCTTCCATGACGGTCGGGCTCGCCGAGGTCGTGGACCAGGCACAGGCCGGGAACTATCGCCTGGTGCGCTTCTCCCCGGAGCAGGTTCGAGAGCTCCGGTACGCCGGATTGCTGCATGATTTCGGGAAGGTGGGCGTGCGGGAACAGGTGCTGGTCAAGGCCAACAAGCTTTACCCATACGATCTGGCGCTGATCCAGCAGCGGCACGCGTTCATCCTGCGTACCGCGCAGTGGACGTTCGAAAAGACCCGGGCGGACTACCTGGAGGAACACGGGCAGAACGGATACGAGGACTTCTCCCACGAGCTGCGGACGCGGTTCGACCAGGAGATGGCGATGGTGAACCGGTTCCTGAACGTGGTGACAGAGTCAAACCGGCCAACGGTCCTGGCGGAAGGCAATTTCGAGGCCCTGCAGGAATTCGCGGAACGGACCTATGAGACCCTGGAAGGCGGCACCGTCCCCTTCCTGACCCAGGATGAGGTCCGGTTCCTCAGCATCCGCAAAG
>JBGPJS010000041.1:0-13901 GCA_041485505.1 Gemmatimonadota bacterium
GACTAATGGCTAACGGCTAAGGGCCCGGCGGCAGGCTCACCGGCAGGAGGAAGTGGATCGGATGCCGATAGAACTCCGGCTCGAAGACGGCCCCGTCCGCGTCCGCCATGAACGACTGCTTCAACCCGATTGGCATCCGGCGGTCGATCTCGGTCGCGAGCGCGCGCAATTCCTCGACTCGGCCGCGGAGTTTTCCGCGGGCCACCTCTTCGCAGGCGCCGAAGGCCACCCACCAATAGCGGCCGTCGGCTTCGTTCTCCAGAATATCCAGCGGAAAGAGGTTGCAGATGAGTGGCCGGTCCGGGTATATCTCGCACCCGTAGGTGGCCTGGTCATAGAATGGGCACCGGCAGCCCTGCCGGTTGATTCGGGTCGCGGCCCCCTTCCCGTAGAGCCGAAGATCGAGACCGCGCGCGGAGACCTGCTCCCGAGGCGTGAGGTACACGACGCTCCGCTCGCAGCGCTCACACTCGCCACAGAGGGTGTATCCGGTGGTCAGCTCCAGGAACCCCGGGATGGTCCGAAGCTCGGCGACGAACGGGTCTGGAAGGCTGAAGTGCCGGCCCATGGCTCGGTGAATGTTCCTAGGGTACATTCTGTCGCGAGCGCCGCGACTGTCCTCCCCCGGGTGCTTTCGCTGCTCTCGGGATGACATCAAGGTACACGCGACCGGATTCGCCGAGAACCCTCCGATTCTCCATGGCCCTCAGTTACCAGCAGGCCCTTGATTTTCTTTTTCCCCGTACCACCACCATCAAGTTTGGGCTGGAAACGACCCGGGTCCTGCTCGGCTCGGTCGGCGACCCCCACCGGGTTTTTCCCACGGTGCATATCGGCGGGACCAATGGGAAGGGCAGTGTCTCCACGTTGGTGGCAGCGGCGCTGGGCGAGGCCGGCTGGCGCGTGGGTCTCTATACCTCCCCGCACCTGGTCTCCTTCCGGGAGCGCATCACGGTGGACGGGGTACCGATCGCGGAGTCAGCGGTCGCGATGTGGACCGAGCGGCTGCTCCCGGCCATCCAGCAGCGCCAGGCCACCTTCTTCGAGGCGACCACCGCGATTGCGTTCGCTGATTTCGCGGCACGGGGGGTCGAAATCGCCGTTGCGGAAGTGGGATTGGGCGGGCGGCTGGACAGCACCAACGTAGTGGATCCCATGGTCAGCGCGGTCACCCGGATCGCGCGCGACCACATGAAATATCTGGGCAATACCCTCGAGGCCATCGCCCGGGAGAAGGCCGGGATCGCCAAGCCGGGGCGGCCGTTCGTGATCGGGGAGTGCGATCAGCGCTTGGTTGCGGTGCTGCGGCGAGAAGCCCAGAGGGCGGTCCGACGGTCCCGCGGTCTGCCAGGGACAGGGGACCGCCATTCCGCCGTCGCGCGACCGTCAGGGAGTCCTTCAGGGCCGTCCCGTCAGGCCGACATTCGGGTTCTCCCCCCCGACTACCTGTGGCCCGGTCGCCTGGGCCTCGCGGGGCCGCACCAGAAGAGGAATGCGGCGGTGGCCTATGGCGTGCTCATGGCTCTCCCGGAGCCGTATCGACCAGGGCTGAAGGAGATCGAGCGAGGATTCGCGGTCGCCAAAATCCCCGGCCGCTTCGATCGGCGGGGCAAATGGCTGTTCGACGTGGCGCACAACCCGGATGGGATGGGGGCTCTGGTAGCCGCGATCGAAGCCGCGGATCTGCCTCGGCCGATCCATGCCCTGGTCTCGATCCTGGGGGACAAGGACTGGCCGGAAATGCTGGTGCGGCTGGACGCCGCGATCGACCGTGGGGTCCTCACGATGGCGCCCACGGCGAGCGGCCGGCGCTGGGACACCGAGTGGCTCCGCCGCTGGCTCCGGGACCCCGCCCGGCCCCCGGCACACGCGGTCTGGTCGCTGATGCCGGACTTCCAGGAGGCGCTCAAGAGCGTGCAGGAGGGTGCCGCCACGGTGCTGGTCACCGGGTCCTTCCATACGGTGGGGGATGTGATGACGGAGTTGGGGATGGCGGTGGTCTGAAGTTCCGAGTTCCGAGTTCCGAGTTCCGAGTTCCGAGGCCCGAGTTCCGAGAAGTCGGAGAGGGTGAGAACGGCTGCGCCGGGATGAGAGCTCGGAACCCGGAACTCGGAACTCGGAACTGGGATCTGATTTGGGGTGGAGGTGACGGGGTGGGGAGGCTATACTTGCCCCATGCACCCCCAGGCCCTGCCGGGCTTTCGCGATTTCTACCCTGACGAATTCGCTCTCCGCGCGCACATTTTCCAGGCCTGGCGCCAGGTGGCTACCCGGTACGGCTTCGAGGAGTACGACGGCCCACCGCTGGAGCCGCTGGAGCTGTATACCGCCAAGAGCGGTGACGAGATCGTGGGGCAGTTGTACAACTTCATCGACAAGGGCGAGCGCCACGTCGCGCTCCGGCCGGAAATGACCCCGACGCTGGCGCGGATGGTGGCCGCCCGCGCCAACGGCCTCAAGAAACCGATCCGCTGGTTCTCGATTCCCCAGTTGTTCCGCTACGAGCGGCAGCAGAAGGGGCGGCTCAAAGAGCACTTCCAGCTCAACTGCGACCTGATCGGCGAGCCGGGGCCGCTGGCGGACGCCGAGATCATCGCGCTGGCGATTGACGTAATGCAGGCATTGGGGCTGGACAGTACCGACTTCCGAGTTCGGGTCTCGGATCGGCGAATCCTCGAAGGTCTCATGCAATCCCTGCGGGCTGACGAGGGTGATCGGGCGAAGCTGTATCGCGCACTCGACATCGTCCGAAAAGCCCCGGGCCAAGCCGCGGCGTTATTCGCCGAGGCCGTCCCACGCGGATCCTTGGTGGGTACAGCGGCGGATGCCTTCCAGCGCCTGACGACACCGAGGCCGTTCAGCACCGAGGAACTGCGCGAGTTTCTTGCCCGCTTCGGCATTCCGGAAGTAGCATCGAGTGACTTCTTCCGGGTTGTCAGCGCGCTGTCCGAGTTGCAGCTCTCATCGTTTGTTGAGATCGACCTGACGATTGTTCGCGGCCTCGCGTACTACACCGGAACCGTCTTCGAATTGTTTGACGCGAAGGGTGAGCTCCGCGCTATCTGTGGTGGGGGCCGTTACGACAACCTGGTCGGCGCGCTCGGTGGTGTCGATCTTCCCTGCGTCGGCTTCGGCATGGGCGACGTCGTCCTGGGAGAACTGCTCAAGGACAAGGGCCTGGTACCGACGCACCGCTCGACGATTGATGTTTTCATCGCCGGGATCGAGGGCGGAGACGTCCCCCACATTCTCCGGCTCGCCCATGAACTGCGGGACGCCGGGCTTCGGGTCGAGTACGCCCTCGCCCCGCAGGCGCTCGGCAAGCAATTGCGACTGGCCGATACCCGCAACGCGCGGGCCGCCGTGGTGGCCGGATCAGAGGAGCGTGCGCGCGGTGAGGTGATGCTCAAAGACCTCGTCGCCAAGACGCAGCGCCCGGTTTCCATGGGAGACCTCATCCCGACACTTCACGCGATGATCGGTCGTTAGGGCGACTCGCTCGCCCGGACTCCGCTCACCGCTCACTGCTTACCGCTCACACTTTTGCAGCATGGCCGACAACAAAGCCCTGACCAAGCGCTCGGAAGACTTCAGCGCCTGGTACAACGAAGTCATCATGAAGGCCGAACTGGCCGACTACAGCCCGGTGCGCGGCTGCATGGTCATCCGGCCCAACGGCTATGCCATCTGGGAACAGATGCAACGGGCCCTGGACCAGATGTTCAAGGACAGCGGTCACCAGAACGCCTACTTCCCGCTGTTCATCCCCCAGAGCTTTCTCTCCAAGGAAGCCGAGCACGTCGAGGGGTTTGCCCCTGAATGCGCGGTGGTGACCCATGGTGGTGGCAAGGAGCTGGAGGAGCCGCTGGTGGTGCGGCCCACCTCCGAGACGATCATCTATGCCATGTACGCCAAGTGGATCCAGAGCTATCGCGATCTCCCGATCCTGATCAATCAATGGTGCAACGTGGTGCGCTGGGAAATGCGGACCCGGCTGTTTCTCCGCACCATGGAATTCCTCTGGCAAGAGGGCCACACCGCCCACGCGACCGAGGCGGAAGCCGAGGCCGAGACCCGGCAGATGCTGCGGATCTACCGCACATTCATGGAAGAATGGATGGCCATGCCGGTGGTAACCGGGAGAAAGACCGACAGCGAGCGGTTCGCCGGCGCGCTGCGGACCTACGCCTGCGAAGCACTCATGCAGGACAACAAAGCGTTGCAGGCCAGCACCAGCCACAACCTGGGACAGAACTTCGCGCGGGCGTTCGAAGTCACGTTCCAGAGCGCGGCCGGTGAACTGGAATACGTGTGGAACACGTCGTGGGGGGCCTCGACCCGACTGATCGGCGCGCTGGTCATGACCCACGGGGACGACAGCGGCGTGGTGACCCCGCCCCGGCTGGCCCAATACCAGGTGGTGATCGTTCCGATCTACAAGAGCGACGAGGAACGGGGCACGGTCTTGGCCGCCGCCGATCATGTGCTGAAGGAGCTTCGTTCGGCCGGGATTCGGACCCATCTCGACGCCCGGGACGGAATGAAGCCAGGGGCCAAGTACTACGAGTGGGAAGCGCGCGGCGTTCCGCTCCGGCTCGAGATCGGTCCGCGGGACGTGGCGGGCGGGACGGTCATGCTGGCCCGGCGGACCGGGGGCAAGAAGGCCTCCTTGCCCACCGAGGGGTTGGGCCGTGCCATCCACATCGAAATGGACAGCCTGCAGCAGGAGCTGTTCGAGGCCGCCCGCGCGCGCCGGGAGGCCGCGAGTCTTCGTGGGGCGACCAAGCAGGAGTTCATCGACTACCTCGAAAAGGACGGTGGCTTCGTATACGAAGGGTTCTGCGGCGATGCCGCCTGCGAGGCCGACATCAAGGACAAGACCAAGGCCACCATCCGGGTGTTGCCGGACGAGGAGTTTCGCTCCGCCACCGCACCGACCAAGTGCATGTGGTGCGGACGGCCCAGTGTCGCGGAGGCGATGTGGGCGAAGGCGTACTAGTGGCGGGCAGGCGGGCAGCCGGGCAGCCGGGCAGCGGAGATGCCGAGCGGATCACCGCTCTCTCGGCCGCCGGGGGGCTCGAGCGGGCCGGGGCATCACTCCGACTAGGTGGGGTCTGGCTCACCGAGATCGCGTCGCAGACCGGGACTCCCACCTACGTGTACAACGCCGAGGTCATCCGCCGGCAGTACCAGGCGCTGGACGCGGCCATGCAGGCGGTCCCGCACCGCATCTGTTACGCCGTCAAGGCCAACGGCAATCTGGCGGTGCTCCGAGTCCTGCGAGACCTCGGCGCAGGCGCCGACATCGTGTCAGGCGGAGAGATGAATCGGGCGCTGGCGGCAGGATTCCCGGCCCAGCGGATCGTGTTCAGCGGGGTGGGGAAGTCGCCCGCGGAACTCGACGCGGCGCTCCAAAGCGGCGTCGGGCACATCCACTTGGAGTCAGCCGATGAATTCCGGCTTCTCTCGGGGCTGGTGGATCGCTCCGGCAAGACCGTGCATGTCGGGATCCGGGTAAACCCGGATGTCACTGCCGAGACCCACCCGTACATCGCCACCGGACAGGGGGGCATCAAGTTCGGGGTGCCGTTCGATCAGGTGCTCGAGTTGGCCCTGGCGGTCCACCGCCACGGGAGGCTCCGCCTCGAGAGCATCGCGATGCACATCGGGAGTCAGATCCTCGACCCCGCTCCGTATCATCTCGGCGTTGAGCGCCTGCTGGAGTTGGTTTCCCGGCTGCGCGAGGCCGGGATCGACACGCTCAGAAACCTCGACATCGGGGGCGGAATCGGCATCCGCTATCGGGACGAGACGCCGCTCTCGCCGGAGCGGTTCGCGGCGGCCATTCTCCCGCTCGCGAGCCAGACCGGCCTCACCCTGGTGTTCGAACCGGGCCGCTATCTCATCGGAAGTGCGGGCGTGCTACTCACCACGGTGCTTTCCCGGAAGCACTCGGGGGGCAAGGATCTGGTGCTGGTGGACGCGGGCATGAACGACCTGGTTCGGCCCAGCCACTACCAGGCCTACCACGAGATCCTGGAGCTCGAGGCCCACGGGCGACCGAGTGGGGTGGTCGATGTGGTGGGCCCGGTGTGTGAGACGGGGGATTTCATCGCCCTGGACCGCACCCTGCCCGGCTTGGCCGCGGGTGAGGGACTGGCGGTGCTCGGCGCCGGTGCCTATGGCTTCGTCATGAGCTCAAATTACAACGGTCGTGCCCGCGCGGCGGAGGTGCTGGTGGACGGGGGCCGCTGGGCGGTGACTCGGCCGCGGGAGCGGGTCGAGGATCTATTCGCGGGGGAGACGGCTCAGCCGAACTGGGAATAGTTCCGAGTTCCGGGTTCCCCGTTCCGAGTTGTCCTGACAGAGAAAGGCCTGGTCTTCTGGCGCCGCCGGCTCCAAACACCACTATTCACCGAACTCGAAACTCGAAACTCGGGACTCGACTCGGAACCCGGAACTCGGAACTCGGAACCCGGAACTCGGAACTCGGAACTCGGAACTTCTCTAACCTGACACCCCTGTGCCTGAACACCACGACGGCATCCTGATCATCGACTTCGGCTCCCAGTACACCCAGTTGATCGCGCGGCGGGTGCGGGAAGCGCACGTGTACTGTGAAATCCATCCTCCCACCCGCTCGGTGGAGTGGATCCGGGAGTGGAAACCGAAGGGGATCATCCTCTCGGGAGGACCCAACTCGGTCTACGAAGAGAACGTCCCGACGGCCGACAAGGCGCTGCTCGAGATGGGGAGGCCGGTGCTGGGACTCTGCTACGGCATGCAGCTGATGGCACACCTGGCGGGAGGCAAGGTCGAGCGCGCTGCACGCCGGGAGTATGGCAGGGCAACCATCTCGATAAAGGGAGGGCGCCTCTTCCGCGGCTTCGGCGCTGGCGAGGAGACCCCGGTCTGGATGAGCCACGGAGACCACGTCGACACTCCGCCCACTGGCTTCACGGTGACGGCCTCCAGCCCCAATGCGCCGGTCGCCGCGTTCGAGCACCAGGGTCGTCTGCTGTACGGGGTTCAGTTCCATCCCGAGGTGGCTCACACCCCCCGCGGCGGCGAGATCCTCAACAACTTCCTGTTCGAGATCTGCAAGTGTGTCCCGGACTGGACGCCTGGCCACTTCATCGAGGGGGAGATCGCCCGGATTCGCGAGGTCGTGGGTGACCAGCAGCGGGTCATCTGCGGGCTCTCCGGGGGCGTGGACTCGTCGGTGGCCGCGGCGCTGGTTCACCAGGCGGTCGGGAAACGGCTCACCTGCATCTTCGTGGACCACGGCCTGCTCCGCCTGCACGAGCGGGAGCAGGTGGACCAAACATTTCGCCGGCACCTGGGGATCGACCTCCGGGTGGTGGACGCGCGGTCCTTCTTCTTCGAGCGGCTCGCGGGGATCACCGACCCCGAGCAGAAGCGCAAGAAGATCGGCCACGCCTTCATCGAAGTCTTCGAAACCGAAGCCCGAGGGGTGGGACCCGACGTGGGCTTCCTGGTACAGGGGACGCTCTACCCCGATGTCATCGAGTCACTCTCGCCCCGGGGGGGGCCTTCGGTAACGATCAAGACCCACCATAACGTGGGCGGCCTTCCGGAACGGCTCCCCTTCAAGTTGATCGAGCCATTGCGGGAACTGTTCAAGGACGAGGTGCGTCAGGTGGGCCGGGAGCTGGGTCTTCCGGAGGAGATGGTGGGGCGGCACCCGTTTCCGGGCCCCGGCCTGGCCATCCGTATCGTAGGCGAGATCACCCCGCGGAATCTCGAGATCCTCCGGAAGGCCGACCACATCTACATCGAAGAGATCCGGGCGGCCGGACTCTACGACGAGATCTGGCAGGCCTTCGCGGTCCTCCTTCCAATCCGCTCGGTGGGGGTACAGGGCGATGGCCGGACCTACGATCAGGTGGTCGCGCTCCGGGCGGTGACCAGCCGGGACGGAATGACGGCGGACTGGTACCCCTTCCCGCCCGACGTGCTGGCGATCGTGGCCAACCGGATCGCGAATGAGGTGGACGGGGTCAACCGGGTGGTCTACGATGTGAGTTCCAAGCCGCCAGCCACTATCGAATGGGAGTGAGTGAATTCGTGGCGGCCCCGCCACGAATCGGCGGCCCTGTACCCCAATAACCACAACAGCACCAGTCCGCCCTTCGCCGTCGGAGCCAGGATCGATCTGGCTCGGCCGGCCAAGTCGGCTGCGGCCTCGGGGATGACCCGCGGGCATATGGCTGGTCCTCCTGAGTGGAGCCGAGCTCGCCCTGGTGTCAAGATTGCAGGCCATCACACCAGCGGCCGGGTGCGCCCGGCCGGCTCCCTTCTGCCTTGGCATTGGAGGCACGTATGACCAGACGCTTCTGGATAGTGAGCGCCGTGCTGGCGCTGTCGGTCACCGCTTGCCGCGCGTCGCCAGAGCCAAACCCCGAATCTCTCCTGAGCATTTCCCCCAACTCAGCCGCTCCGGCTCCATACCTCCTGACGGATATCTCGCTTCCCACCGAATTCAACGGTGCCGCTTACGACATCAACGATCGGGGGACCATCGTGCTGTCTTCTTCGCTCGGCGCGACTCTCCGCAGGCCGGACGGGAGCCGGCTTCCCCTGGGTACTTTGCCCGGAGGTTCCTTTGCCAACGCGTATGCCGTGAACAACTTCGATCAGGTGACCGGGTTCAGCTATATCGACGGGGGACCGGCCCATGCGTTTCGCTGGACCGAAGCGGTGGGAATGGTCGATCTGGGAAGCTTGGTGGGCCGCCGCGGTTCCAGTCAGGGGAACGGGATCAACAACCTGGGTGAGGTGGTGGGCCAGAGCGACGCTGCCCTCAACCGGTTCTTGGTTCACGCCTTTCTCTGGTCTCCGCGCAATAATCGGATGCGTGATCTGGGGACCTTGGGCGGCTTCTTCGCCGAGGCGTGGGACATCAACGACCGGAGGGAGGTCGTAGGCCAGTCGGAGCTGGCGCTCGGCGGGACCCACGCATTCGTCTGGACCCCCGCCGCCGACGGCATGGTGGATATTGGTACCCTGGGGGGACCGTTCAGCGCCGCCTATGGGGTCAATGATCTCGGCGAAGTCGTGGGGACGAGCGAAACCTCTTCCGGCGAGTTCCACGTCTTTCTGTGGACCAAGGCTGGCGGCATGGTGGACTTGGGAGGGTTGAGCGGGTTCAGTAACACACCGGCTGACATCAACGACGACGGGCAGATCATCGGAACGGCCACTTCATCGGTCAGCCTCCCCCGGGCGTTCACCAAGCGGCGGACGGGACCATTCCGGGATTTGGGCGATCTGGGTGGCGGTCTGTCGCGGGGGGTCGGGATCAATGCCTGTGGGCAGCTGGTCGGGTCCAGCACCGTTCCGACCGGCCGTGAAAACGCGGCGCTCTGGGATAAACGCTGTTAGGCCGGCTTCAGGGCTCCCGTCAGCTCCTGATTCAACCGCACCACCCCATCACCGTTCGCGCCCCACGCTCAATCTCTCAAACCCCCTTCTCCTCCAGCAGCGCGAAGAATTCATCAACGGAATGGAGCCCCGCGAGGCGATCGGGGATATCGGTTTCCTTGCAGAACTGCGCGATCTTGCCCAGAACCGGCAAATACTGATTGGAGACCTCGACCGGCGGCGCCACGATCAGGAAGAAATTGTGGACCGGCTTTCCGTCGATGGCCTGGTATTCGAGGCCGGCAGCATGATGCCCGAAGGCAAGCCGGAGCCGGTTGATGAGCAGGGTGCGCCCGTGTGGGATCGCGATCCCGTGGCCGACGCCCGTGGACCCGAGCTCCTCCCGCCGCTTGAGTATCCGAAGCAGGGTGTCGCTGGAAGGTCCCTCGAGCCCGAATAGGGTCACCAGCTCCAAGAGGACCTCGTCGACGGTGGTGCCCTGGAGATCCAGCTTGACCGTCTCGAGAGTGAAAAAATCTCGCAGGGACATCGCTCAACTCATCGGGGCGCTCGGTGAAACCCGCGAGCCGGTGGACCTGGGGGAAAGGAGCGGGGAAGCTACCTCGGAGCAGGGAGAGGTGTAAAGCCCTTCTCACACTGGTACGGCGTGGCATGCCACGCCCCTACGCCGTATCTTATGTCCATGGGCCTGCCGTATCCCTCAGCGCATCCCTTCCCCCTCATCCTGGCCCCGATGGCCGGGGTGTCGGAGTCGCCGTTCCGGCAGATCTGCCGCCGGATGGGGGCGGATATCGTAATCTCCGAATTCCTCTCGTCCGAGGCCATCCGGCGCCGCATCCGCAATACCCTGGAAGGCGCTGAATTCGAGGAGATGGAGCGGCCCATCGGCATCCAGATCTACGGTGCCGATCCGCGAGCCATGGCCGAGGCGACGGCGCTGATCACCGAGGAGTATCGCCCGGAGTTCATCGACATCAATTTCGGCTGCCCAGTCAAGAAGGTGGTCCACCGTAATGGGGGCTCCGGCTGTCTCAGGGACCTTGACCTCGTCACCCGCATCATCCGCGCGTGTGTGGGGGCGACTCACCTCCCCGTGACGGTGAAGACCCGGAGCGGCTGGAACGACGAGAACCGGGACCCGGTCGGCATCGCGCTCCGGATGCAGGACGCAGGTGCCAAGGCGTTCACCCTTCACGCCCGGACCCGCACCCAGATGTTCACCGGCCGGGCCAACTGGGATGAGATCGCCCGGGTGGTGGAGGCGCTGGAGATTCCAGTCATCGGTAACGGGGACATCCAGACCGCGAGGGACATCGTGGGCCTGAAGCTGCACACTGGCTGCGCGGGGGTGATGGTCGGGCGCGGGTCCTTCGGCAATCCGTGGATCTTTCGTGATGCTCAGGCGCTGCTGGCGGGGCGGGAACCACCCCCCGCGGCGGATGCGGCCGACCGGTTCGCGCTAGCCCTGGAGCACGCCCGGCTGGCGCTCCGGCTCCAGGGCGACAACCGGAAAACCGTCATCGAGTTCCGAAAGCACTTGGGTTGGTATACCAAGGGCCTCCACGGCGCCAGCGATCTGCGCCAGCGGCTCTTCCAGATCGAATCCATGGCCGAGGCCGAGGCGATATTCCTCGACTACCTCGCCCCGGTCGCCCAGGTGGCGTGACCCGGGAACAGCTCGAGGCTCTCCTCGCCGACGTCGCCGCGGGCCGCCTGACTCCCGCCGGTGCGCTTGATCGGCTCCGGCACTTTCCCACGGAGCGGCTCCCCTTCGCGCAGTTGGATCATCATCGTGCGCTTCGACAGGGGCATCCGGAGGTGGTCTTCTGCGAGGGAAAGACGGTCGAGCAGGTAGTAGCCATCTGCGAGCGCCTGGAATCGGCCGCGGGAACCTTCCTGGGCACCCGGGCCACCGAGGCCCAGGCGGCCGCTCTAAAGACCTCGTTCCCGCGGGTGCAGTGGAATGCGGTGGCCCGGACGGTGTTTCTGCCGTCCCTCCATGCCCTCGATTTGCCCAGGGCTGGTTCCTCGGCCCCGCGGTCCACCGGTTCCATCCTGGTGGTCTGCGCGGGAACCAGCGATCTCCCGGTGGCCGAAGAGGCGGCGGTAGTGGCGGAGGCGTACGGCCACCAGGTGGAACGGATGGCCGACGTCGGCGTGGCCGGGCTGCACCGACTCCTGAACGCGACTGAGCGCCTCACGGCCGCCTCGGTGATCATCGTTGTGGCGGGGATGGAGGGGGCTTTGCCGAGCGTGGTGGGCGGGTTGGTGGATGTCCCCGTGATTGCGGTGCCCACCAGCGTCGGGTACGGTGCCGCGTTTGGGGGGATCGCCGCTCTCCTCGGTATGCTCAACTCGTGCGCCGCTGGAGTGACCGTGGTCAATATCGACAACGGATTCGGGGCCGCCGTCGCGGCCAGCCGGATCCTGAGGAGAGCCGCCACATGAATCTGAGCATCACTCCGCTGGGGATCGGAATCGTAGTCATCCTGGGG
This sequence comes from Gemmatimonadota bacterium, assembly GCA_041485505.1. GTDB lineage: Bacteria > Gemmatimonadota > Gemmatimonadetes > Gemmatimonadales > GWC2-71-9 > JBDUEA01. The sequence goes on from JBGPJS010000041.1 coordinate 11,901, forward strand.
GTCGTTGCGTTCTTCCTGGTTGGGTGGAAGGGAGCAATCGCGGCCCTGGTGGGAGTCGTCATTGGCGGGCTTAGGGGCGCCCCCTCCCGCCCACGGTGGGTTGGTGGCCCTGGCGTCGAGCCCCACCTGCTTCCCGAACCCGCGCTCCGCTGGCTCCGGGAAGCCCATGGCGCGCTGGGCGTCTGGATGGCCGAGCCGTCGCTGGAGCCCGACGGCGGGCGGCGGTGGCACCGGGTGATTGCAGAGGGCGCAATCACCAACAGCCAGCTGGAGGTGGTGGAGCAACGGCTCAATCAGGGTGGCGAGCAAGCGGGAAGCGGCGCCGAACGCCTGGAGTTCGGGACCCTGCTCTTCGGTACCGCCGCTGGCACCAGCGCCGCCATTCTGCTTCCGCCCGAAGCCTCCAGCGATCGGCGTCAAGTCGCCAGCGAGGATGTGCTCCGACTGCTCGAAGGGCTGACGCGGCGGCCCCTGGTCGAGAGAATGGTGCGCGAACAGGAGCAGCCGACCGAATCGGTCGGGAGCATCGGGCTCCGGCTGGCCTATCAGCTCGAGCGGATCCTCAACGCCGAAGTGATCGTCGTGGCCCTGGATCGGGGCAACGTGCGGGTCATCGGTACTTCCGGGCAGGCTGACCGTCGTCTGCTCGAGACCCTTGCGGTCCCGGGAAGCCCGCTCTTCCAGGTGGCCCGGGGCGATGTACCGTCCTTGACGACCATCGCCGACCCCCTGGGCGGTATCGTGCCGGATCGGCGCTCCCGCTTCAGCCCGGCGATCGTCCTTCCCATCCGGAGCGGCGAGGAACCGGTGGGCGCGGTCGCGTTCTGGACCGCCGACGAGTCCGCGCCAATCGCCCCGGTCATCGCGGAAGTCAACGAATCGATGCGCAACGCCGGTCCCCGGATCGTCCGGGCCCTCAAGATGGCGGAGCTGGGCGAATCGGTTGTATCCGATCCCCTGACCGGGCTCAAGAATCGCCGCGGTCTCGAGGACGCGATGCGCCAGATCGGCCAGAAACAGGGTGCGCTGGTCTACGCCGATCTCGACAAGTTCAAGTTGCTCAACGACACCCTCGGCCATCCCGCCGGTGACGCGGCGCTGGTTCATTTCTCCCGTCTGGTGCACCAGCAGATCCGTGGGGGTGATACGGCGGCTCGCATCGGGGGCGAGGAATTCGCGATCTGGCTTCCGGGGGCGACCCTGAGCTGGGGCGTCGCGGTGGCGGACCGGATCCGGATCCGGCTGGGCACCACCGCCTGGGATTGGCAGGGCCGCAGCTGGCCGCTGAGCGCCTCATTCGGTGTCGCCGCGATGCCGGAGACCTCCCGCAGCATCGAGAACCTTCCCGCGCAGGCGGACACGGCTCTCATGACGGCCAAGAAGGATGGGCGGAATCGAGTGGAGTCGGCGCGTCGGGTGGATGGCGGCCGCGGTAGTGGGGCGATGGTGGCGCTGTAGGGCGAGAAGTCGGAGAGGTCGGAGAAGTCGGGAAGGGGGAGAGGATAGGTCAGAAACGCTCTGACCACCCATCTTCTCCGGCCTCTCCGCCTTCTCCAACCTCGCCGCCCAAAATTGATTTCGCCCTCCTCGGGTGCTATTCTTCTCTCAACCCGGGGGCGACTGGCTTCGACGGGTTTGATGAAGGGATCGCAGCGTGCCCAGGTCCAGGTTCCTGGTAAAACCGCTTGGAAAGCTTCAACTGCCAACTCTGAACTGGCAATGGCTGCGTAAGCTGAGCTAACGCTCGCTTCACGCTCCTCCGATGAACGGAGCCCGCCTGGGGCGCCGCCATCGGATCGCAAATCCAGGCTGGCAAACCGCGTCGCTCCGCCGCGGCAAGCGAGATCTCAGGGGCTGGTCTTCGGGAAGGTCGGCTTGTCACCGGTCCGGAGATGACGCAAGAAGATGAGCCTACGCACGTAGACGTGGTTCTGGAAGCTTACTCGGACCAGGGTTCGATTCCCTGCGCCTCCATCGTCGGGGGCCCGCCCCCCCCGCCCC
>JBGPJS010000042.1:0-13901 GCA_041485505.1 Gemmatimonadota bacterium
AATCGGCCCGCCGGCTGGCCTCGGCGCAGGCCCGCTTGGAGGAAGTCGCGGCCCGGGCGCTGAACGCGAAGGAGCAGTTACTCCCCGCCGCGGTACGGCTTCGGGAGCGGGCCGCCATCGCCTACCGCGTCGGAGACACCGGCGTACTTCCGGTGCTCGATGCGCTCCGGGCCGAACGCGAGGTGACGGCCGGCGGGCTCGAGGAGCTCCTGGCGTTTCAGGAAGCGGTGGCCGACTGGTACAGTCTCCTAGGCCTGGCGCGATGAGGTGGCGTCTGGCCGTGCCCGGAATGGTGATCCTGGCCGGGTGTCGGGGCGGGAACAGCGGCGGGGAAGCAGCCGTTCTGACCCGGGTCCCCGTAGGCATCGCCATCGTTAGGACCGATACCATATCGGAACAGGTCGCGGTGGTGGGCCGACTCACGCCGATCCCCGGCGGATCCGCGCTCTTGACCGCGCCCGCGGCCGGCGTGGTTCAGGTGGTCCGGGTTCAGATCGGTCAGGTGGTCCAGGCGGGCCAGCTCCTGGTGGATCTCGAGATTCCGGAGCTTGCCTCCAGTGCGCGCGAGCTGCGCGCGGCCGCGGAGATCGCCGAGCGGGACGCGAAGCGGCAACAGGAACTGCTGCGCGAGGGGATCGCCTCCGAGAAGCAAGTCGAAGAGAAAATGGCGGCAGCCACCGCGGGCCGGTCCGCAGCGGACGCAGCCGAGCAGCTCCTCGCTCGGGCCAGCGTGAGGAGTCCCATCGCGGGCGCGGTGCAGCGGGTTGCGGCCCATCCCGGCGAGCGGGTGGAGGCCGGGGCGGCGCTGGTGGAGGTCATCAATCGCAACATTCTCGATCTCATCGGTTCAATTCCGTCGTCACAACTCAGCCGACTCCGGATCGGACAGCCCGCGCTGGTCACAGCGGAAGGGGTACCGGGTAGCCGCCGTGGTGAGGTCCGCGCGATTGCGCCGGCGGTGGATTCGCTCAGCAACGCCGGCCAGGTGGTGGTGCGAGTGTCCAGCCCGGGAGAGGCCTTCCGCGCCGGCGCAGGGGCTACCGCCACCATCAGCCTCGGCACCAAGCGGGGCGTCCGGGTGGTCCCCGATTCCGCACTCGTCCTCGTGGGTGCAACGATGAGTGTTTTCGTCATCGGTCCCGACTCGCTGGCCCGCGTGGTACCGGTCAGGGTGGGAGTGCGGGAGGGAGGCCGGGCTGAAGTTGAGGGAGCCTTGAGCGCAGGGGACCGGGTCGCGACCACCGGTGCCTACGGCCTGGCCGATGGCATGCGGGTGGTGGCCGACACCGGCACGGCAAAGCCGGCGGAGCCGGAGTGAGCCTTACCGCACTGGCCCAGCGGCACCGCGCCGCGGTGTACCTCGCGGTCGTCCTGCTTACTCTGGGCGGCTTCTACACGATGGTTACCCTTCCGGCCGGGATTTACCCCGAGGCGACCTTTCCCCGGATCGCGGTGGTGGCTCATGGCGGCACCTTCGAGCCCCGCGACATGGTGGTGGCGGTGACCCGCCCGCTCGAGGAGGCGGTGAGCGGGGTGATCGACCTCCGCCGGATTCGGAGCCGTACGGTACGGGGAGGCGCGGAGCTGAGTCTCGATTTCCGCCCTGGCGCCGACATGCCTTTCGCCCTGCAGCAGGTGCAGGGTCGCATCGCGGCGCTGCAACCCTCCCTCCCCTCCGGGGTCGAGATTTTCGCCGAGCGGCTCACCCCGTCGATTTTCCCGATGATGCAGTACGAGCTGACCGGGGCTGACCCGGTGCTCCTCCGCGACCTGGCCCAGTTCACCATTCGCCCTCGCTTCGCCCGGCTGCCTGACGTCGGGACGGTGGAGGTCCAGGGGGGGCTGGTCCGCGAGGTATCGGTAGTCCTCGATCCCGCGAAGCTGGTCGCCCATAGGCTCAGCGTGAGCGAGGTTGCCGATGCGATCCGCACCTCCAACGTCGTCGTCGCGGCCGGCCGAGTCGACCGGGAATACCGCCAGTTCAGCGTGATCGTGTCGGGCCTGGCGTCCACGCCGGACGCCGTGGGCGACCTCATCGTGCGTCGGGCGGCCGACTACCCAGTCCGGGTCAAGGACTTGGGAACTGTGCGGTACGGCGTGGAGGACCTGTTTCAGATCGCCACTGGGAATGGGCAGCCCGCGGCGCTCCTCAACGTATCCCGCCAGCCTAACGGCAATGCCCTGGCGGTGGAACGCGCCGTCGAGGCCACGGCGGACTCGCTCCGGACCCTGCTTCCCTCTGGCGTCAGGCTGGAATCGGTCTACAACCTGGGGCAGCTCATCCGCGATTCGATGGCCAACGTGCGGGACGCGATCCTTCTGGGAGGCGGGCTGGCGGTTCTGGTGTTGTGGCTCTTTCTGGGTCGGGTGGGGATCACGCTCATCGCCAGCCTCACGCTCCCGCTCACCATCGCCGGAACCTTCGTTGGGATCTCACTCTTTGGCGACACCCTCAACCTGATGTCTCTCGGCGGCCTGGCGGTCGCTATCGGCCTGGTGATCGACGACGCCGTGGTCGTGGTGGAGAATATCGAGCGGCGTCTCGCGCTTCATCCGAGTGAATCCCCTGCCCAGGTCATCCGGGAGGGAACCGAGGAGATCTTTGGGCCGGTGGCGGGCTCCACCCTCACCACCGTCGTGGTGTTCGCGCCGCTGGGCCTCCTCGAGGGGGTCGTGGGGCAGTTCTTCCACTCCTTTTCGCTCGCGCTGACGATATCCGTCCTGCTGTCGCTCGTCCTCGCGGTGACCCTGATCCCCGCCCTCGCCGGCCACTGGCTCACCGTGGCCGCCGGCCAGCCTGCTACCAAGGGCCCCGGTCTCCCCAAGATCGACCTCGCCCGACTGGGCGACGGGTACTCCAGGGTGGTGGCAGGTGCGCTGCGGCGGCCCCGGCTCGCGCTCACTGGTGCCGGGGTGCTTCTGGTGGCGTTGGTGCTCCTGTTCCGGACGGTCGGCACCGGATTCCTCCCCGAAATGGACGAGGGTGGGTTTATTCTGGACTATTGGACGGCAACCGGTAGTTCGCTGGCCGAGTCCGATCGGGAGCTCCATCTCGTGGAGCGGATCCTCCGGGAGGACCCTGCCATTCAGGGCTTCACCCGGCGGACCGGGGCGGAACTCGGGTTCTTCGCCACGGCGCCCAACCGCGGTGACATGACGGTGCTGCTCAAGCCGCGGGCGCAACGTAACGCCTCGGTCTATCAGGTAATCAACCGGCTGCGGGCCCGCTTTGATGAAGCGGTTCCGTCGGTGCGGATCGAGTACGTCCAGGTCCTACAGGATCTCATCGGCGACCTCGCCGGTTCCCCGGAACCGGTTGAGATCAAGCTCTTTCACCCGGACCTCTCCACCGCGGAGCGAGCAGCCAGATCGGTGGCCGGAGCGATTGAGCCGGTGAAGGGGCTCGAGGACCTCTTCAACGGGGTGCAGGGCAGCCTGCCCGAGCTGAAGGTGATTCTGGATCCGGTGCGGGTCTCCCGCCTCGGTCTCACCGCGGCCGAGGCGGCTGATCAGGCCCGCTCGGCGCTCTTCGGTGTCGAGGCGGGGGAGATCCGCGAGCCGGATCGGCTGGTGGGGGTGCGGGCGCGGGTCACCGACAGTGCGCGATTCGATCCCAACGTCGCCGCAACCCTGCCGATCATCGGGCCCAACGGCTGGGCGCCGCTGGGCAGTCTCGGGCGAATCGCGGACACCGTCGAGGCCAGCCAGCTCTCGCGGGAGAATCTACGGCCGATGGTCACGATCACCGGCGCGGTGGACCTGACCACCTCCAACCTGGGCGATGTGATGAAAGGGATCCAGCGACGAGTCCCCACGGTGGCCCTCCCTCCGGGGGTGTCACTGGAGTACGGCGGTCAGTACGCCGGCCAGCAGCGGGCCTTCCACCAGCTGCTCGTAGTATTTCTGCTCGCCGCCGGGCTGGTGCTGCTGGTCATGGTGGCGCAGTTCGGCGGTTTCCGGGCCCCCCTCGCGATTCTGCTGGCCGCGCCCCTGGGTCTGACCGGGGCCCTGGGTGCGCTCGCGGTCACTGGTGTGCCGTTCAACGTCTCGAGCTTCATGGGGCTCATCCTGCTGGTGGGGCTCATGGTCAAGAACGGCATTATTCTCTTCGACGCGGCCAAACATTACCGTGCGGCAGGGGAGCTACCCGCCGAGGCGCTGGTCCGGGCCGGACGCCTCCGGCTCCGCCCTATCCTCATGACCACGCTTTGTACGCTGGCGGGTCTGCTGCCCCTGGCGTTCGGATTTGGGGCCGGTGCGGAACTGCAGCGGCCGCTCGCGATCGCGGTCATTGGTGGTCTTACTTTGTCAACGGTGGTGACACTGGTGCTGTTGCCGGTGGGTCTCGAGATGGTGGGAGCGCTCGAGAAACCCTGAGTACTGAGTGCTCAGGTCACAACGCAAACAGCCCCCGCCCGGTCTACATTGTTTCTGCGTTCATCTGCGTCATCTGCGGCCGCTCAGTTGATCCGGTATCGAAGAGGGCTCCATGCTTTCGAAAAAGGCCAAGTACGCCCTGAAGGCGCTGATCGCGCTCCAGGAACACGGTTCGGGCCAGCCAGTGCGGATCGCGGATCTGGCCCGGAGCGAGCGGATCCCCAAGAAATTCCTGGAAGCGATTCTGCTGGATCTCAAGAAGCGGGGAATCCTCAGCAGCCAAAAAGGGAAGGGAGGCGGCTACCTGCTGGCCCGGGACCCTCGGCGGATCTACTTCGGCGAAGTGGTCCGGATGTTCGACGGTCCGCTGGCGCCGGTCCCCTGCGCCAGCCAGACGGCTTATGTGCGGTGCGCCGATTGCCCCGACGAGGCGGCCTGCGTGGTGCACTTCGTCATGAAGGAGGTGCGGGACGCCACGGCGAAAGTGCTGGACGGAACCAGTCTGGCGTTGGCGGCCCGGCGGGTCGAGGGGGCCGGTCGGGGGAGGGGACGGGGCTGACCTTGCGTGGCATGCCTGTTGCCTATAAAGTCTATCGTACCGATAGAGTATATGGGTTGACTAGATGATTGACAGCCGACGGCCGGGCGAGATTTCACTGGACCGTTTCGACGGGGAAGAGCAGATCCGCAGCGCCCTCAGCGGGCTCCGGTTCGGCTCGGTCGAGATCACCATCCACGATGGGCGGATCGTCCTAGTGGAACGCCGGAAAAAGGTCCGGCTCCATCCCGACAGCATGGCAGGGAAGCGGTAGCCGGGAACAGCCGACCCCGGCACGACCGGGCGGAATCGCCAACCATACAACGACTTAGCACGTGGGCCTACCGGGTCGCCGGAAGCCCGAACTTCTATGGGGAGCGTCTGACATGAAGATCCGCCAGAGGTTCGCGATCGCGCTGGCTCTGGGGCTGTTTACTGTGGCCCAGCCACAACAGAGTGTGGCGCAGCAGGACACGACTTTGGCTTCGCAGGTCCAGCGGCTTGACCAACAGCTTCGCGTCTTGCAACGGCTCCGGGAGCTGGAGCGCGATAGCATCGTCGCAGCCAGCAAGACCAAGGCGGGGCTCACGGCCAGCAAGGACGGGTTCACCATCAAGTCGGCCGACGGCGACTTCCAGCTCAAGCTGCGGGGCTACCTCCAGGCCGATGGGCGGTTCTTCCTGTCCGACAGCGTGGTTCAAGGCACCAACACCTTCTTCCTGCGCCGAGCTCGGTCCATCCTAGAGGCCACTGTCTTCAAGTACATCGATTTTCGCCTGATGCCGGATTTCGGGCAGGGCACCACCGTACTCTTCGACGCCTACGGCGATATCCGTTTCCGGCCGGCGTTCGTCCTCCGCGCGGGCAAGGCCAAGCCGCCGGTGGGCTTCGAGCGGCTTCAGTCGGCCACCGATATCCGCTTCAACGAGCGGGGACTTCCGACCAACCTGGTGCCCAACCGGGACGTCGGTCTCCAGGCCTATGGCGACTTGGGGGGTGGCCGGGTGGCCTATGCGGCCGGCGTCTTCAACGGGGTGCCGGACCTGGGCAACGGCGACGGCGATGTGAGCGACGCCAAGGACTTCGCCGCTCGGATCTTCCTTCAGCCCTTCCTGAAACAGACCGGCTCCCTCTTGAGCGGCCTCGGCTTCGGGGTGTCGGGCAGCACCGGCATCGAGCGTGGCTCCACTACAGCCCAGCAGCTTCCCGGCTACCGGACCCCGGGCCAGGCGACGTTCTTCAAGTACTCCGCCACCGCCTTCGCGAATGGCCACCGCCGCCGGGTTTCACCCCAGCTCTACTTTGCCACGGGCCCACTCGGTCTGCTGGGCGAGTACGTCATTTCCACCCAGGAAGTGACCAAGGGTGCCACCACCGCGAACCTCAAGCACCGAGCTTGGCAGGCCCAGGGTTCCTTCTTCCTGACCGGGGAGAAGAACTCCTACAAGACCGTCACGCCGAAGAAGGTGTTCGATCCGACGAAGGGGGCCTGGGGCGCCATCGAGATCGCGGCACGCTACGGCGAACTCAAATTGGACGATGCCACCTTCCCGACCTACGCCACCGCGACGACCGCCGCCAGCAAAGCACGGGCCTGGGGAGTCGGGCTCAACTGGTACCTCGCGAAGTACATCAAGATGGCGGTGGACTACGAGCTGACCAAGTTCACTGGCGGTGCCACCACCGGTGACCGGGAGACCGAGCAGTTCGTGGATACCCGGTTCCAATTCGGCCTCTAACCTGGGGGCGGTGCATCCTGCCGCCCCTACATAACACGAGAACGGACCAACATCATGCGGAACAACCTGTCCCTCGCGACACTGACCTTGGCCGTCCTGGGCGCCGCGTTTCCGGCCCGGGGCCAGGCGCCCAGGCCAGCGACTCTGCTCAACGTCTCCTATGACCCGACGCGGGAGCTCTATCAGGACGTGAACAAGGCGTTCGCGGCTCATTGGAAGCAGAGGACCGGGCAGGATGTGACGATCAACCAGTCGCACGGTGGCTCCGGCAAGCAGGCCCGCGCGGTCATCGACGGCCTGGGTGCGGACGTCGTGACCCTGGCGCTGGCCTACGACATCGACGCGATTGCCGACAAGGGAGGCCAGTTGCCGAGGGACTGGCAGCGCCGATTCCCTGATAACAGCTCCCCCTACACTTCGACCATTGTGCTGCTGGTCCGCAAGGGGAACCCCAAACAGATCGAGGATTGGGACGATCTGGTGCGCCCCGGCGTGTCGGTGGTGAGCCCCAATCCGAAAACCTCCGGGGGCGCCCGCTGGAACTACCTGGCGGCCTGGGGTTACGCCCTCAAGAAGTCGAATGGCGACGAGGCGAAGGCCCGGGCGTTTGTCTCGGCCCTCTACAAGAACGTGCCGGTGCTGGACGCCGGCGCCCGTGGCGCCACCACGACCTTCGTGGAACGCGGCATCGGCGATGTGCTTATCGCCTGGGAAAACGAGGCCCTGCTCGCGGTCCGGGAGCTGGGCAAGGGCAAGTTCGAAATCGTGGTGCCCTCGGTCAGCATTCTCGCCGAGCCGCCGGTGGCGGTCGTGGACAAGGTAGCCGCCAAGCACGGCACCACCGCCGTCGCCAAGGCCTATCTCGAATTCCTCTACTCCGACGAAGGGCAGGAGATCGCCGCGCGGGATTTCTATCGCCCGCGCTCGGCCGCGGTCGCTGCCAAGTACGCCGCAACCTTTCCCAAGGTCAACCTGTTCACCATTGACCAGGTCTTCGGCGGTTGGGCCAAGGCCCAACCGACCCACTTCAACGACGGTGGCGTGTTCGACCAGATCTACCAGCCGGGTCAGTGAAGGTCCGGGCAGACCTTACGCGAGGATGCCGCACCCCATGCCTCTGAAACGTCACACCGTCCTGCCGGGATTCGGGCTCTCGCTCGGGGTCACCCTGACCTACCTGAGCCTGATGGTCCTGCTCCCATTGGCGACGATCTTTGTGAAGACGTCCGAGCTGAGCTGGGACGGCTTCATGGCCGCGGTGACGGCGCCTCGGGTCCTGGCCTCGTACCGGCTCAGCTTTGGCGCCTCGTTCATCGCCGGGGCGCTCAATGCGGTGTTCGGGCTGCTGGTCGCCTGGGTGCTGGTCCGCTACCGATTTCCCGGCAAGCGGTTGGTGGACGCGCTGGTGGACTTCCCCTTTGCACTGCCCACGGCCGTGGCAGGCATCTCACTCACTACCCTCTACGCTCCCAACGGGTGGCTGGGAAGTCGGCTGGCGCCGCTGGGAATCAAAGTGGCCTTCGCGCCGCTCGGGATCGTGGTGGCCCTCACGTTTATCGGGCTCCCGTTCGTGGTCCGGACCGTTCAGCCGGTGTTGCAGGACCTTGAGACGGAGGTGGAGGAGGCCGCCGCCAGTCTGGGGGCCAGTCGCTGGGAGACGATCCGGCGGGTGATTCTGCCGGCCCTGACGCCGGCATTGCTCACCGGGTTCGCTCTGGCCTTCGCCCGAGCGGTGGGGGAGTACGGCTCGGTGGTCTTCATCTCCGGCAACATGCCGATGCGAACGGAAATCACTCCGCTGCTCATCATGACCAAGCTGGAGCAGTTCGACTACGCCGGTGCCACCGCCATCGCCGTGGTGATGCTCATGGCGTCTTTCACCCTCCTGCTCGGCATCAACCTGCTGCAGTGGGCCAGCCGCCGCCGCGGACGAAACTAGGAGGTCGCGCGACATGGCTGCGACGATCAGGCTCACGTCCCCCGCGGTCCTGCCGCGCCCCCTGGCCCGCGCTACCAGCGAACCGGCGCTGGTCCGCTGGCTGCTCTCCGCCGTGGCCCTGGGCTTCCTGGGGCTGTTCCTGATCGTCCCGCTGGTCGCGGTGTTCGCCGAGGCGTTGGCCAGAGGATTCCGCTTGTACCTGACCGCACTACGGGAGCCCGATGCGGTTTCGGCGATCCGACTCACCCTGCTCACCGCGGCCATCGCGGTGCCGGTGAATGTCGCGTTCGGGCTCTCGGCCGCCTGGGCCATTACCAAGTTCGACTTTCGCGGCAAGAATCTCCTGATCTCGCTGATCGATCTGCCCTTCGCGGTCTCCCCGGTAATCGCGGGAATGATCTTCATTCTGCTCTGGGGGGCGCACGGTTGGTTCGGGCCCTGGGCCGAGGCGCACGATGTTCAGGTGGTCTTCGCGGTGCCGGGGATCATCCTGGCCACCACCTTCGTGACCGCACCGTTCGTTGCCCGGGAACTGATTCCGCTCATGCAGGAGCAAGGGAGTGACGATGAGGAGGCCGCGATTTCTCTCGGGGCGAGCGGGTGGCAGACCTTCTGGCGGGTGACCCTCCCCAACATCAAGTGGGGGCTCCTCTACGGGGTCATCCTGGCCAACGCCCGAGCCATGGGCGAGTTCGGGGCCGTTTCGGTGGTCTCCGGCCACATCCGGGGCCTCACCAATACGCTGCCGCTGCACATCGAGATTCTCTATAACGAGTACAACTTCACTGCGGCGTTCGCCGCGGCGTCGCTACTGACGCTGCTGGCGCTCGTCACCCTCGCCGCCAAGAGTCTGGTGGAATGGAAGGTGGCCCGGGATCGGGCCGTGGCCGGCGACGAAACCCTGGAGGCGGCATGAGCATCGAGGTGCGGGATATCGTCAAGAAGTTCGGCCAGTTCTCTGCGCTGCAGAATGTGACGCTGGAGATTCCTTCGGGGGAACTGGTGGCGTTGCTGGGTCCCTCCGGATCGGGCAAGACCACGCTGCTCCGGGTGATCGGCGGTCTCGAGGCGCCGGATGCCGGGCAGGTGCTCTTTCACGGCGAGGACGCCACCAGCCGACACGTCCGGGAACGGCAGGTGGGCTTCGTCTTTCAACATTACGCCCTGTTCCGCCACATGAGCGTCTTCGAGAACGTCGCCTTCGGGCTCCGGGTGCGGCCGCGAGGCACTCGCCCCCCGGAGGCGGAGATCCGGGCCGCGGTGATGGATTTGCTCAAGCTGGTGCAGCTCGACTGGCTGGCCGATCGCTACCCCTCGCAATTGTCCGGCGGCCAACGGCAACGGGTGGCGCTGGCCCGGGCCCTCGCGGTCAAGCCCAAGGTGTTGCTGCTCGATGAACCCTTCGGCGCGCTCGACGCCAAGGTCCGCAAGGAGCTGCGTCGCTGGCTCCGGCGGCTGCACCAGGAGATTCACGTCACCACCGTGTTCGTTACCCACGATCAGGACGAAGCCCTGGAAGTCTCGGACCGCGTCGTGGTAATGAATGAAGGCAAGATCGAGCAGGTCGGGACTCCCGAGGAGGTGTACGATCACCCCGCCACTGCATTCGTGTGCGGCTTCCTGGGCGATGTGAACCTCTTTCACGGTCGGGTCGAACGGGGGCGCGTGAGCATCGGCGGGAGCCAGCTCGACATCCCCGACCTCACGGCGGCAAGTGACGGGAACGCCCTGGCCTACGTGCGGACCCACGAGATCGAGCTGTCCGGGAGCAGCGCCGGCGAGCACTCGATTCTGGCAGTGGTGCGGCATCTCCGCGCCTTCGGGCCGATTGTGCGCCTCGAACTCGACCGGGCGGGAGACGGCCAGGTCATCGAGGCGGAAGTGCCCCGGGCACGGGTCGAGGAACTCGGCCTGTGCCTGGGGTCCACCGTGTATCTGGCTCCCCGGAATCCGCGGGTCTTCGTTCCCGAGACTCACTGACCGGCGGCGGGTGGACCGCGGAGGCGCCATCCAGCCGATCGAGTCGGTGTGGAACCGTCCGGGTTACGGAAACAACGCGGACAGCGGGTGAGGGTGGTGGTGGGGGGTGAGGGGCTGTAAATTGGGGTCAATGAGGACCTTCAAGGCTCTTACGCTGGATCCGGCCTGATGCGCGGACCCGCGATGCACACGGCCGACGACGCCACGCCGCAGGAACTGCGCTCGGCGAGCCTCCGCCTTTTGCTCTGGCTGGCCGCGCTCCTGCTCGTGGGGCCGGCGGTGCGTGCCCTTCCCCTCGGGCAGACCACGCGTACCGGCATCCTGGCGTGGCTGCTGGTGGGCCTGGCCCTTTATTGGATGTATGCTGGCCTGGGCTACCGCGCCCTGCTCCTGACCCAGTTGGCGCTTTTCTCCACCTCTGCGGCGTTGCTCGGTATCAAGGCAGCTTTCGTGGTATTGGGGGTGCAAGGGGTCGATGGACTTCGAGAAGTGGCGCGGGGGATGCTGCTGGTTGGAGGCGGGTGCGCTGGGGCCAATCTCGGAATCATGCTGGTCGCGTCGGTATTCCGTCGAACCCGCGCGGAAAACAGTTCCTGAGCAGGATCGCCGGCCTTCTTACTCCTCACTCCTCACTTCCTCCAGCTCTTCCTCCAACTGCTGCCGCCGGAGCAGCTCCCAGTAGCGCCCGCCCCGGGCGATCAGCTGGTCATGGGTCCCCTGCTCGACGATCGCTCCCTGGTCCAGCACCAGGATCCAGTCGGCATCGCGCACTGCCACCAGGCGGTGGGAGACGATGATGCTGGTCCGTCCCCGTAGTGCGCTGCGGAGCGCGGAGAGGATCCTGGCTTCGGTGTGGGCATCCACCGCGCTCAGGGCATCGTCGAGCACGAAGATGGGCGGATCCTGTGCCAGCGCCCGGGCGATGGCCGCGCGCTGTTTCTGTCCTCCTGACAGGTTGATGCCTCGCTCGCCGAGAAGGGTGTCGAATCCATTCGGCAGGGCGGGCAGCGCCTCGGTCAGCTGGGCGGTCTCGGCGACCCGTTCCAGCCGGCCATCCTGGGGCGCGCCGAGAAGGATGTTGTCCCTTAGTGTCGCGCTGAACAGGAAGGTCTCCTGGGGGACAAAGCCGATCGCCCCGCGGAGTGCCGCGAGGTCCAGGGAGCGAATGTCCACCCCATCGAGGAGAATGCGGCCCCGGTCGGGATCGTAGCTTCGGGCCGTGAGTTCCACCAGCGTGCTCTTCCCGGCGCCGGTCGGTCCGACTATCGCGAGAGAGCGGCCCGTCTCGACCCGAAACGAGATGTCGCGCAATACCCAGCCTCGGTCAGCGGTGCCGGGGTAGCGGAACCAGACACCCTCAAATGCGACCGTGCGGGCACCGGTGGCCGGCGGGAGCGCCACGGGCGCCGGTGGCGAGGCGATGGCCGGCGGTTCCCTGAGGAGCGCGTTGATGCGGCCCATCGAGGCCTCGCCTCGCTGCACCAGGTTGATGACCCAGCCCAGCGCGATCATGGGCCAGACGAGGGTAAGCAGGTACACCCCGAAGGCCACGAACGCCCCAACCGAGACCTTGCCGGCCATGACTTGCTGCCCGCCGAAGAAGAGGACCGCGACCCCCCCCAGCCCGGCGACCAGGGCGAGGATGGGGTGGAAGGCGCCGATCGCCCGGGCCAACGACATGTTGCGAGCGGCGTACTCCTCGTTTAATCTGCGGAAGTGCTCGATTTCGGACTGTTCCTGCCGGTAGGCGCGGACGATCCGAACCCCCGACAGATTCTCATGCACGAAGTTGGTGAGGGTGCTGAACTGCGCCTGAATCGCCACGCTGCGGACGTGAATGGCCTGCCCGAACACCACCATCGCCACCGGCAGGGCGACGATCGGAAGCAGCGCAAACAGGGTCAGCCGGGGGCTGATCTGGGCCATGTAGGGCACGATTAGCAGACTGCGGGTAACGGTGTCCACCAGGTACATTATCGCGGGGCCGGCTACCATGCGGACGTTGAGCAGGTCGTTGGTCGCCCGGGCCATGAGGTCCCCGGTGGGGTACCGGTCATAAAACTGGGCCGACAGGAGTTCTAGGTGGGCAAAGAGGTCGTTGCGGAGATCATACTCCACCCGCCGACTCGCGCTGTTGAGGGTTTCCCGCATGCCGTAGCGGGCCAGCCCACCGAGCAGCGCGACGCCCACCATGAACCCGATGGCGGTCCGCACCTCGGCGAAGGGTCGTCCCTGGTCCAGGGCGTCAATCCCGCGTTGCAGGTACTTGGGCCCGAGGGTGGTGAAGGTGTTGGAAACCATGACGCACAGCAGCCCTCCCGCGAAGGTTCGGCGGTAGGGTCGGAAGTAGGGCAGCAGGGCGCGCAGATGCGGCATCATGCCGGAATGTCATCGGGCCGAAAGGCTCGGGCAAGTCGTTCCCTTTGGGAGGAAGCCATGAAGCGAATTGTTCTCACAGCCTGCGGGCTCGTCGCCATCCTCGCTTGCGGCCGGGGTGACCAGAAGGCTACCGCGACCGCGGACAGTCTCTCCCGTGATCTTCAGTTGGCCCCCTTGGATAGCGGTGCCAAGCTGAACGACCAGCCGGCATCGCCGGCTCCGTCCCCGGCGGCGGATCAGCCGGCGGCGCAGCCCGCTGCTCCCACGCCCGCCCCGGTGGCCCAGACGCCGAAACCCAAGCCGAAGCCCGCCGCCCCGAAGGGGCCGACCAGTTACACCCTCGACACTGGAACCGAAATCAAGACCGCGTCGGACGACTCCATCTCCTCCCGGCACAACAAGGCTGGAGAGACGCTCTCGGCATCAGTCGGCGAGGATATCCTGGACGCGAAGGGCCACGTGGTGATACCAGTCGGTTCCACCATCAAGTTCACCATCGTGACACTGGAGCCGGCCAAGAACAAGAGCCAGAAGGACGGCAAGATCGAGCTTACGGCCACCGAAATCACGATCAAAGGCAAGAGCTACTCGATCGCGGCGACCGTGGCCTCGGTTGAGCACACTTTGAAGGGCAGGGGTGTAACAGCGGGCGAGGTCGAGAAGGTGGGTGTCGGCACCGCGGCGGGCGCCATCGCCGGCCGAATCATCGGCGGAAACAAGAAGGGGACCATCATCGGTGGAGTCGTGGGTGCGGCGGCGGGCACCGCCGTAGCGATCGAGACTGCGAGCCGCGATGTGGTGGTGCCGGTCGGCGCCGCGATCATGTTGAGCCTGGACGCGCCGTTGACGGTCCAAAAGTGACGAGGTAGGGGCGACCCTCTGGGTCGCCGTGCGCCGGATCGCGGCCCAGCCACACCGACAAACGCGCGGGCAACCACCATGGTTGCCC
>JBGPJS010000043.1:0-13885 GCA_041485505.1 Gemmatimonadota bacterium
AGATCGAGGATCTCAGCCTGGAGCAGGATCTGCTCGAGCAACGAGTCGATGCCGGTCCCCTTCTTGGCCGAGATCTCGGCCGAGAGCGTCTTCCCGCCGAACTCCTCGAGCACCACGTTGTGCTGCAGCAGGTCCTGCTTGACCTTCTGCACATTGGCCGTCGGCAGGTCCATTTTGTTGATAGCAACGATCATCGGCACTCCGGCGTTCCGGGCGTGGCTGATCGCCTCGACCGTCTGCGGCATGACCTGGTCGTCCGCCGCGATCACCAGGACGACGATGTCGGTCACCTGCGCCCCGCGGGCCCGCATCGCGGTGAATGCCTGGTGGCCGGGAGTATCGAGAAAGGTGATATGCCGCTCCCCCGGCAAGGTGACGTGGTAGGCACCGATGTGCTGGGTGATCCCCCCGGCTTCGCCGGCCACCACGTTGGCCTTCCGGATGTAATCGAGCAGCGAGGTCTTGCCGTGGTCCACGTGTCCCATAATGGTCACCACGGGGGGACGCGACACCAAGGTCTCCTCCGCCTCGGCCTCCGCTGCCCCCACCGAGTCGGCGGCGTATTCCTCTTCCTTGACGGCCTCGAATCCGAATTCCGAGGATATCAGCTCGATCTGATCGAAGTCCAGGCGCTGGTTGACCGTCACCATCAGTCCCAGCTCCTTGAAGGCCAACTGGACGATCTGAGTGGCGGGCACCTTCATGGCATCCGCCAGCTCGGAGACCGAGATGAACTCATTGACCCGGATCCGGGTTTTTTCCTTTTCCCGCTCCTCGGCCTGCCGCCCCGCCAGCATGTCGCGGTAGCTGGGCTCATCGCCCCGGCGCTTCCGGCCTTGGGTGCCGCGCATCCCTTGGAGGGTCTTGAGGATGTTGGCCTGCACCACTTCCTGGTCCACCATGTTGCGCTTGCTCTTCTTGCCTTTCTTCCGCCCGCCGCCTTTCTCGGCGTCAGGGCCGAAGACACGGCCGCGCTCCTGGGTGCTGGGCCCGACGGCCCCACCGGGCCCGCGAGTGGGGGTGCCGGCGGTACGGGAGGGACCTCCGCCGCCGGGGCGGGAGGGCCCGCCCCCCGGCGCACTGCTGCTGAAGACGGGACGCGGACCGGTGGGTCGACTGCCGGTTCCGCCTGGTGGCGCCGGGGGTCGGGCTATCCGGGTGGGGATCCGACCCGGGGGCGGGGCCGCGCGCTCTACCGGTCGCGGTCTGGGCGGCTCGAACGGCATCGGCCGGCTGGGGGTGGTTTCCTCATCCTCTACAATCGCGGCGGGGGGAAGATCCTTGAACAGGGCCCGGGCGCGCTCTTCGAGCGAGACCTGTGGTTCCGCGGGCTCGAGGGCCTGCCGTTCGAGCTCCAGCGCGAGCGTTTCCGCCGTGACCCGATCGGCCTCCGCCTGCGCTTCAGCCTCAGATTTGGCCACATCTGCGGCGGTCCGGCGCCGCTTGCCCGGCTTGGACTCGCTCGCCACCGGCTCGGGCTCCGCAGGCTTCACCGCCTTCCGTCGGCCCTTCCTCGGCGCCGGCTCCTCAGCGCTCTTCCGCTTGTCACGCTCCCAGCGCACTCGGACCGCGGCCACCTGGTCGGCCTCCAGGGCCGACATGTGACTGCGCACGAAGATGTTCATGTCCTTGAGCAGCCCGAGGAGCTGCTCAGCGGGCATCCCGAATTCCGCCGCGAGATCGTGCACTCTGGTCTTGACCACTCAATCCTCCGTGAGAGACGCCGCCGGGGCCGAGCCCAGAAGCCCGCGCGTCAGCGCCTGATCCAACACCCCCACGACCATCACCGCCGGGGTACCAAGCCGGGCACCCATCTGGTCGGCGGACGGTCCCGCCAGCAGCGGCACCCGGCGCGCTCGCGCCAGCCGAACCACCTTATCGCGCGCCCGCGGGCTCAGGTCCGAGGCGACCACCAGACACCTCACCGTTCCGGCCTGCAGGCCGGCGCGGACTCGGTCCACCCCAAGGAGCACCGCACCACTGCGGCGACCCAGGCCGAGGAGGCCCAGCAGCCGTTCAGGACCCGGACGGGGCGTCATCGTTGGCGTTCTCGTCGGTGAGTTCGGAGAGGAACGCCAGCAGCTGCTCCGTTGCCTCGGGAGCCATTCCCGGAATCTTCGCGATCGCATCGCGATCCAGGTCCAGCACGTCGTTCAGAGTCTGGTACCCCGCGCCACTCAGGATGGCCACCAGCTCCGGCGAGAGTCCTTTGAGATCCGTCAACGGAATCCGGGTGACCATGTCTTCCTCAGGCGGCAGGGGCGCGAAGAGCGGCCCTTCCCCACCGCGCTCCAGCCACTCGCGGCTGGAATAGAGGTCGATCTTCCAGCCAGTGAGCTCGGAGGCCAGGCGCACGTTCTGACCGTTCCGGCCGATAGCCAGGGAGAGCTGGTCCTCGTCCACCACCGCCTGAATGGTCTTGGACTCCGGATCGGAAAAGACCTTGGCGACCCGAGCCGGCGCCAGCGCCAGCCGGGCAAATCGTTCCGGGTCGGGAGACCACGGGACGATATCAATCCGCTCACCCCCCAGTTCGTTCACCACCGCCTGCACCCGGGATCCTTTGAGACCCACGCAGGCGCCGACCGGGTCGATGGCGTCGTCCCGCGAGATGACCGCGACCTTGGTGCGGCTGCCCACCTCGCGGGCCCAGGCCCGGATGTCGACAATGCCTTGCTGAATTTCCGGGACCTCGAGCTTGAAGAGCGCCTTCACGAACAGGGGGTCCCCACGGGAGAGGATGAGCCGCGGGCCCTTGGGGGTCTCCTCCAGACGCTTGAGGACGGCCCGGATAGTATCGCCCTGGTGGAAGTGCTCCCGGTGATTTTGTTCCCGGTAGGGGATGATCGCCTCCGCTTCCCGAAACTTGTTCAGCATGATCACGAGCTTGCCGCGCTCGATCTGCTGGACCTCGCCGGAGAGCAGCTCACCGACCTTGGAGGTGAACTCCTCTCGGATGCGGGAGCGTTCCCCCTCCCGGACCCGCTGAATGATGCGCTGCTTGGCAGCCTGCACCGCGAGCCGGCCGAACTGCTGGAAGGGTACGTCTTCCTCCAGCATGTCCCCGATCGCAAAGTCGGGGTCTTCGTACTGGGCCTCTTCCAGCGTGATTTGGCAGCTCGGGTCTTCCACCGTCTCCACCACCTGGCGCAGCCGGACAATGCGGAGGGTGCCCTTCAGTTCATCGAAATCGAGCTCGAACTTCACGTTGGGACCGTAGCGCCGTACCAGCGCCGCCTGAATACCGTCCCGCAGAAGCTCGACCAGATCCGAGCGGTCGAGTTGTTTGGTCGTCGTCAGCTCGCGGATCGCGGCCAACACCTCAGCCGAACCGGACATCCGGATTCTCCCTGAAAATGCCGTGGGACCTGCCATCCTGTTCAATCGGGAAACCTCAACGAGCGATACCTGGGGGTGTCGCGAGTCGCCCCGGCCCTCGCCGGATGCAGGGAGCGGATCACGGCGACAGCATCGCCCACCGTGACACCCCTGCCGGGAGCCCCGTCCGGACGATCTATCCTGAGCTGGAAGAACGGGCGGTCGGGCGGGCCGCGTCGCCGGAAATCCACGGGCACAAATCCGTGGGCTCCACCAGCCGGCGAATCGGGTCCTACGAAGGATCCGGGACTCTGGACCGGGCTGAAAAAAAATGTGGGGGAACTCCCCCACATCGACAGCCGGCCCCAAACGGAGATCCCCAGACAGCGGGGGTAGCTTAATGCTGGAGGGCGAATCAGTCAATGAGGAGAGGCGATAACGGGATCCCCAGGTACGCCACCATCCGCCCGTCGCGGCCTCGACTGGCCCGGTGGCTATAGAAAAGTGGATGATCGTGTGAAGAACACCATTGTGATGTGGAAATCTCTCGAATCCCCGACCGCCGTCCCTGCTCCACCAGGACCTCACGAAGGTCGGCATGCCACGGCCCAACCCCTTCCGCGGCAAGCCCACACCCAGCCATCACTTCAGAACCAACTTCATAGCAAGCTCCACAAATACCTACGCCACAGTGCATTGCCAGATCATCAACGCGACATCCGGCATGCTCACAAAGCAGTTCAACTCCGCGAGACAGAATTCCCCCAGCCGTACCCCGCCACCCGGCGTGAAGCAACCCAATCGCCGGCGGAATCGACGAAACGAGGTACACCGGGATGCAGTCAGCCACCGTGACAGAGAGCAGGAGGCCCGGCGTCGAGGTACCATGGCCATCGACCCCCTCAATCACCGCCCAGCCCGTGGCCTGCTCGTGCCAGAGGACCCGATCACCGTGGACCTGATGGCCCAGCACCATGGCGCCGAAACCCGGTTCGACCGTCAGGAGGGCACCCCACCTCGCCATTACCTCACCTACGGGCGCGTCGGACCAGAGGCCCAAGTCGAAACCCCGCCCAGCCCCCGCTCCGCGGGCGCTGATGCCGGCGACGACCCCGAAGCGCTCCCGCCAGCCCGGCAGCTCGAAGCGGGGAACCGGACCCGAAGCGGGTTCCTCACGCACCGGGGTGGGATCGAGCTCGGCCTTCATGGGACCCCACCGGCCTCGGGACCGCGGCGGCCCCTCTCCCGCAGTCGAGGAGCGGCCCGCACGGGTCGGGCAGAAGCGGTTCTCATTTCCTCCCGCCGAAGTACCACCGGAAGGTTATCTCACCCGAAGTCCCGAACACCTGACCGTGGTCGACGGTACCCAGGAACACTCCGATGGGCCCGGGCGAGGGCTGTACATCGACATCACCGACATCGATGTAGGTCAGCGAGATCTCCCCACCGAGGGTGAATCGCGGCAGGACGAAAAACTCCGCCCCCACAACCCCGCTCAGCAGCTTGTCGCCGCGCTTGATCGAGAAGGGGATGGGCGGGAGCCCCGTCGTGGTCAGGGTCTCATCGTCGCTGAAGTGCTGCAGCGCGATCCGGGGGCCCACATACGCCCGCAGACGATCGCCCGCCGGCACCAGGTAGTAGGCCGCGAGACTCCAGTCCCAGAGGTGCACACTCGAAGTACTGGACTGGGAAATGTTCCCGTTCGTCACCGACTGGTTACGCAGACTCGAGAGCAGGAACCCGAACCCCGGCTCGAGGAGAACGTGGCGAGAAATTCGGAGCGGGACCCGAATCCGCACTGGACGGCCGCCGTTGCTGTTGGTCACGTCCATGCTGATGCCGAGCCCGATCCCCGGTGAGGGCTGCTGGGCCGACAGGGCGGTCGTCAACGCCAGGAATGCCAGCGGGATGAATCGGGGCGCCGCCATCAGGATTACCTCGGGGTTGCTCATGGGTTGGGGCACTACACTCAAGGCGGGTCGCTGCCGCGAGCCGGAAACTATTCCAGCCGTTCGATCTCCGCTCCCAGGGCCCGGAGCCGGATGTCGATCTGCTCGTAGCCCCGTTCGATCTGCCCGATGTTGTAGATGGTGCTGGCCCCTTCGGCGGCGAGGGCCGCGAGCAGCATGGCCATCCCGGCCCGGATATCGGGCGATTCCACGGGACCGCCACGCAAAGGCGACGGCCCCGAGATCACGGCGCGGTGCGGATCGCAGAGGACGATCCGAGCTCCCATGCCGATCAGCTTGTCCACGAAAAAGAGCCGGGACTCGAACATCTTCTCGAACACCAGGATCATCCCCTCACACTGGGTCGCAGCCACGACGGCGATGGACATCGCGTCGGCGGGAAAGGCGGGCCAGGGGCCGTCCTCCAGCTTGGGCACGTGACCACCCAGGTCGGCCCGGACCCGGCGTTCCTGGTCGGCATCCACGATCAGCTTGTCCCCATCCAGCCGGGGACGGATCCCCAGTCGGTCGAAGCCGAGCAGGGTGCTGCGGAGATCGTCGGGGCGGACGCCCTCGATCGTGATCGCCCCATTGGTGACCGCGGCGAGGCCGACGAAGCTGGCGATTTCGACATGGTCGGGGCCGATGGCGTAGGAGACGCCGCTGAGCGGGCGACCACCATCGATCGTATAAACATTGGTGCCGATCCCCTCGATCGAGGCGCCCATGGCGACCAGCGCGCGGGCCACGTCCTGCACATGAGGTTCGGTGGCGGCATTACGGAGGACGGTGCGCCCCTTGGCGGCCACTGAGGCCATCAGGGCGTTCTCGGTGCCGGTGACGCTGGGTTCGTCCAGGAAGATTTCGGCTCCGGTGAGATGCCGGCCCTCGATGGTGTAACGGTCGCCTACGGTGAGCTCGGCGCCGAGCCGCTCCAAGGCGAGAAAATGGGTATCCACCCGCCGACGGCCGATGACGTCGCCGCCCGGCGGCGGGAGCGTCACCTTGCCGAAGCGAGCGAGCAGCGGTCCCGCGAACAGAATCGAAGCCCGAATCCTGGCACACAGGGTGGGGTCGAGCGGCTTGGGCTCGGCGTTGCGGGCATCCACCCGCACCTCGTTGGGGCCGGTCCAGTCCACGCTCGCGCCCAGATCCGCCAGCAGCGCGATCATGGTCTCGACGTCACCGATGCGCGGGATGTTCTGCAGATCGACCGGGCCGTCGGCCAGGAGGGTGGCGGCGAGAATCGGGAGTGCTGCGTTCTTGTTTCCGGCGGGCCGGACGGTGCCGCGCAGGGCGCGGGCACCGCGAACCTGAAAGCGTGGAGGCATGGCCAAAGCTGATGAGGATGGTGAAGTGCGTCAAGCGCGTGTAAAGTTAGCTGTCAGCTGGCAGCCGCCAGCCACCAGCTATCAGCTGTGAATAGCCAACCTTACAGCTCGCTGGCCGTTGGCTGCTGGAGGCTGGCCGCCGGGGAGGGGGTGGAATGCTGCTCAGTCAACAAATTCCGGCGACCACACCGGGGTGGGTCGGCCCCACCATGGCCATCTCGCTAGCCGTCGTCGCGCTGGCCTTCGTCGTGATTGCGGCGGTGGCGGCGCTGGTCGCGCGCCAGGCGGCTCGCACCCTGGCTCGGCTGCAGACCGATCTGGCGCCGGCGCTCACGGCGCTCCAGGGCATCGTCCAGGATGGCCACGCCCTCACCACGACGGTCAAGGACGAGGCGAGCGCGCTGATGGCCACCAGTCGTCAGCTGCGCGGACAGGTGGAGGCCGGTGCGGAGCGGCTCCGGGACCGATTGGCCAATCTTGAGGCGCTGTACGATGTGGTCGAAGAGGAGGTGGAGGAGACCGCACTCGATCTCACGGCGGCGCTCCGCACCGTCCGGACCGGTGCCGGGTGGTTCGCCCCGCTCCGGCGCCTCCTGCGCCGAGGCCGCCGGCGGTGAACTGGCGCCGACTGGCCGTCGCACTGGTCCTGGTGGGCCTGACGGCCCTCCTCCTCCCGGAGCCGCTTCACGCCTGGACCCCCGGCACCCACATCTTCCTCGGTGAGTCGGTGCTGGCCAGCCTGCGCCTCTTGCCAGCCGCCACCGCCGACCTGATCCGCGCGTTCCCCTTCGACTACCTCTACGGCAACATCGCCGCCGATTCCTCCATCGCAAAGAAGTACGCCCCCGTGGGTCGTCATTGCCACTCCTGGAAAGTCGGGCAGGAGATCCACGATCTGGCTCGGAGCGACGCGCTCCGGGCATTCGCCCTCGGCTACCTCTGCCATCTGGCCGCCGACACCATCGCGCATAACTACTACGTCCCGCGCCAACTGGTGCTCACCAGCAGCACCACCGGCTTCGGGCATTCCTACTGGGAGAGCCGACTGGAGACCCACCTGGGCGACGAGTTCGCCAAGACCGCGAAGGAGGTCATCCTCCTGGATCACACCCCGGCCGACACCCACCTGGACCGGATTCTCTCGCCCACCATCTTCAGCGTAAAGACCAATCGACGACTCTTCCGCGGCATGGTCCATCTCACCGAAAGCCAGGGGTGGCAGCGCGCCTTCCAGGTGGCCAGCGAGGTCAGCCGGTGGGACCTTCCCGAAACCGACGTGGAGGCCTACATGGCGATGTCGTTCGATGTTATCATGGAACTCCTGAGCGTACCCGACTCGGTCGCGCGGCGACTGGATCCCGCGGGAGAGGAACCGCTCCGCACCGCCAAGGGGATGCGGCGTCAAGCCCTGCTCGCCGGCGCATGGCGGGACTCCGGGCGGCTCCGCGACGCGGCCGAGGCTCACTTCGGCCTGCCGGATCGGGAAAATCCGTTCTGGCGATCGGCCAAGGTCAAGGCGCCGTGGCGGGCTGCGTCAGGCCTGCCTTCCCAAATCAACGGTCGCCCGTGAGCCGGAAACCCCAAGACTCACCGTTGGCTCCCACCGATCGACCCGACCCCATATTCATCGAACTCCAGGCCGCCCTCGCGGGCCGCTATTCCCTCGAGCGCGAGCTCGGCCGCGGCGGGATGGGCGTGGTCTACCTCGCCCGCGACGTTCGGCTGGATAGGCCGGTGGCGCTCAAGCTGCTTCCGCCTGCGCTGGGCGAGCTGGCGCCGCTTCGGAATCGTTTCCTTCGCGAGGCTCGGACCGCGGCCCGGCTTTCCCACCCGAACATCGTGTCCATCTTCGCGGTCGAGGAAGCAGGCCCCTTCGTCTCTTGACGGCGCTGGGACTCATTCTGGGGCGGATATATCCCGGTCATTCTCGGGCGCCCCGGCCCTATGGGGCCGAGCTTCAGCGCTGGCTCTGGTCGACTCGAATGGGGAGCCTACTCACAAGGCTCGCCGCCATGGGATTGTCGCCGCGAGGCGCACCGGAACAGGCGGTGCACCGCCCGACCGAACTCGCGCTGGGCCACGCCGCTACCGTGCTCTATCGCGCCTTGAGCGACCCTCAGCGGAGAGATCTTGGGGAGTTGCCGAACACCATCGAGCGCTTGGCCGAGCAGGCCGCACGGATGCGACAGCGAGTCGAGGAGCTGGACGATCTCCTCGACGCGGCCGAAGCCAGCCGGGAGAACGGGCAGACCGATGGGAGGGCGACAGACCTGCGTCAGGCGAAGGAGGTGTGGCAGCAACGGCTTTCGAAGACCGTGGCGTCGCTGGAGACGATTCGACTTGGGTTGCTCCGCCTGCACAGCGGGAGCGAAGGCGTTGCCAGCGTCACGACCGATCTCGATCTCGCGCGCGAGATGGCCGAGCACCTGGAGCGGCTGCTCCAGGCCCGGAGCGAGGTGGAGGAGTCCCTGCGGAATCCTTCCACCCCTCAATCCGTCATCCCGCCAGCTTCGTCAGCAGCACCGCCTGCACCTTCTTCGGATCGGCCTTCCCGCCGCTCTGCTTCATGACTTGGCCGACAAAGAAGCCGACCAGCTTGGTCTCCCCGCCCTGGTAGCGCTGAACCTCGTTAGGGTGGGCCGCCAGCACTTCGTCCACCCATTGTCCCAGCGCGTCACTGTCGCCCACCTGTACCAGGCCGAGTCGTTCGGCGGTGGCTCGGGGCGCGTCGGCGTTGGTACTCATCTCGACGAAGATCTTCTTGGCGGCCTGCAGACTCACCACGCCCTCTCTCACCAACACGATCAACCCCGCGAGCCGGTCGGCCGCCACCGCGAAGCGCCCGGTTTCGTTGTAGCCTCGGATCGCCTCGGTCATGATCCAGTTGGCCGCGGTCTTGGGCTCGGCGCCGGTGCCGACCACGGACTCGAAGTAATCCGCGGTCGGGCGTTCAGCCGCGAGCACCCCGGCATCGTAGGCCGGCACGCCGAAAACGGTCATGAATCGGTCGCGCTTGGCCTCGGGCAGCTCTGGCAGCGCGGCGTGCTGCTCCTCGATCCAGGCCGGTGAGAGCAGCAGCGGCGGGAGGTCGGGGTCCGGGAAGTAGCGGTAGTCATGGCTCTCTTCCTTGGACCGCATCGGCTTCACTTCCCCGCTGGCGGCGTTGAACAGCATGGTCACCTGCTCCACCCGACCGCCGCCCTCAACCATCGCGATCTGACGGTCCCGCTCCACGGTGAGGGCCCGCTCGACGTTGGCGAAGCTGTTCATATTCTTCACCTCGGTCTTGGTGCCGAGCGAGGTGTCGCCGGGTCGCCGGATAGAGATGTTGGCGTCCACCCGAAGGCTCCCCTCTTCCATGTTGCAGTCGCTCACGCCGCAGTAGACCAGGATCTGCTTGACTGTGGTCAGGTAGGCGCGGGCCTCCGCCGGGCTCCGCAGGTCGGGCTCGCTCACGATCTCGGCAAGCGTGGTGCCCGCGCGGTTGAGGTCGATCGCCGTTTTTCCCGGGAGTCGGTCGTGCAGCGATTTCCCGGCATCCTCCTCGACGTGCAGCCGGGTGATCCCCACCGCGAGCCGTCCTCGTTCCGGAGATTCGCACCAGACCTGCCCGCCGGTGGCCAGCGGCTGGTCGAATTGGGAGATCTGGTATCCCTTGGGCAGATCGGGATAGAAGTAGTTCTTCCGTGCGAAGACGCTCCGTTGATGCACCGTGCAGCCGAGGGCCCGTGCCGCCTGCACCGCAAGCCGTATCGCCTGCTGGTTCGGCACTGGCAACGCTCCCGGCAAACCGAGGCAGACCGGGCAGACCAGGGTGTTGGGCGCGGCGCCGAAGCGGTTCTCGCAACCACAGAACATTTTCGATTTGGTGAGCAGCTGGACATGGACCTCCAGCCCGACGACAGTCTCCCAGTTCATCAGCGCACCTCCCGGCCGGCATCGATGGCCGTTTCGAGCGTCGCGGCCACACTGAGCATCCGGGCTTCATCGAACATCGGCGCGATGAGCTGGGCGCCGATCGGCAGGCCCTCGCTCCGTCCCACGGGCAGGCTCATCGCGGGGAGCGAGGCCAGGTTGGCGGAGCAGACGAAAATGTCCGCCAGATACATCGCCACCGGGTCCTCGACCTTTTCCCCGGCCCTGAACGCCGGTGTCGGCGTGGTGGGCGTAAGCAGGAGATCACATCCGGAGGCGGTGAAGACTCTTCGGAAGTCTTCCGCCAGCAGCGCCCGCACCTGCTGGGCCTTGCGGTAATAGGCGTCGTAGTACCCTGAGCTCAGCACGTAGGTCCCCACCAGGATTCGGCGCCGGACCTCAGGGCCGAAGCCCTGGCCCCGGGTCGCACGGTAGAGGGCGCGTAAATCGCCCTCCGGGCCGATGTGCCTGGGTCCGTATCGGACTCCGTCGAACCGCGCCAGGTTGGCCGCCGCCTCAGCCGGGGCCACGATGTAATAGGTCGGCACCGCGTATTTGGCGTGAGGGAGCGAGACTTCCTTGGTGATCGCACCCAGGTCGCGGAGCGCCTTTGCCGCCCGATCCACGCCGGCGCGGACACCGGCGTCGAGGTCGGCCGGGAAGTACTCTCTCGGCAACCCGAAGGTGAGGCCGCGGAGGTGCCTGCGGGGGGCCTCCAGCTGCAAGGGCGGCCGATTGGCGCTGGTCGCGTCATGGGGATCGTGCCCGCTGATCGCGGCCAGGACCCGGGCCGCATCGTCTACCCGTTGGCCGAAAACGCTCACCTGATCGAGGGAAGAGCCGAAGGCCACCAGGCCGTACCGGCTTACCCGGCCGTAGGTCGGCTTGACCCCGACGACGCCGCAGAAGCTCGCGGGCTGCCGAACCGAGCCACCGGTCTCGGAGCCGAGTGCCGCGGGCACGACACCGGTCGCGACCAGGGCGGCGGACCCGCCCGAGGAGCCGCCCGGCACCCGCGCCGGATCGAGCGGATGCTGGACCCGACCGAAGGCGGAGTGCTCGGTCGAGGAGCCCATGGCGAACTCGTCGAGATTGGTCTTGGCCGCGATCATGGCGCCGGCCGACCGGAGCCGATCCACCACCGTGGCGTTGAAGGGGGAGACATACCCTTCGAGAATCCGGGAACCGCAGGTGGTGGGCTGCTCCGTGGTGACAATGTTGTCCTTGATGGCGATGGGGACGCCGGCCAAGGGCAGGTTGGAGCGAACCCCGGTGGTCGCCCCATCCACCCTCGCCGCCTCGGCGTCCAACAACTCCTGCGACCAGTGCAGCGTCGCGTTGAGCCCCTGGTTCTGCCGGAGCAGGCGTCCGGTCTCCCCCGCGGCGGCCGCGGCCCGGGCCCGCCCGCTCCGCACGGCCTCGGCGATGTTCTTGACCGCGCTCACCCGTCCTCCATGGCACCCAGCCTGGGCACCGCGAAAAACCCCTGCGAGAACTCGGGCGCCATCTGCGCCGGGGAACGGCTGAGCAGGGTCGGACGCACTTCATCCTCACGGAGCGTCACCGCATCCGGTCCCGCCACAAACGGCGGCGCCTGCTCACCAGCCGGAACCTCACTGAGCTGCGCCACATAGTCCACGATGCGGGCCATCTGCTCCACCAGCCGGGGCAGCTCATCCTCCGCCACAGCCAGTTCGGCCAGCCTGGCCACCTGGACCACTTCCTCCCGCCCGATCTTCATGCGCTCTCCCATTCGCGTTCGAGGCCGGCATAGGCCACGAGCAGTTGTTTCACCCCGACTTCCGCGTCGTCAAAGGCGACCGAAACCTTGAGATCCCGGCCGGTACCCTGGAGCCCCTGGATGGTGCCGCTACCGAACCGCCGATGCCGGACCCGTTCGCCCTTGATGTAGCGCGGGGCGTCCTGGGAGGCTTCTTCCGGTGGAAGGGCGGAAGGGCGGAAAGGCGGAGCGGTATCCGCCGCGTCGGAGAAGTCCCCCCTCCAGGAACCCCGACCGACGTCCCGCCGTCCCGCCGTTCCACCCAGCCCACCCACCGACCACATCGACGACGTCCTCTTCTCTTCCACCACCCCCGGCGGGAGCTCCCGCAGAAAACGCGACGGTCGCCCGGGACGCAATTCCCAACCCCGACGCCGCGCCCGGGCCCAGGTGAGGTACAGCTTGTCCTTGGCACGAGTGAGTCCAACGTAACAGAGCCGTCGTTCCTCCTCGATGCCGTCCTCCTGCTCCTCGGCGCGAGCCAGCGGGAAAAGACCATCCTCCAACCCGGCCAGAACCACCAGTGGCCACTCCAGTCCCTTGGCGGTGTGCAGGGTCATGAGGGTGACCCCGGCTTCTTCTCCGCTGATCTTATCGTTGGAGGAGAGCAGCGCCGCCTCCGCCAGGAACCGTTCGAGCGGAGTCGTCCCTTCTTCCTCTCCCGGCTCCAGCACCTCCGACCACTCGGCGGCGCTGGCCAGGAGCTCACGAACATTCTCCCACCGCTCGGCGCCTTCGGGGCCCTCCGCCAGAAGCACGTTCTCGTACTCGATAGCGCGGATGAGATCGTCGAGAATCCGGACCGGCGGCAGACTGCGCGACCGTTCCCGGGTCTGGTCGAGCAACTCCCCGAACTTGCGGAAGGCCTCCCGGACGTTGAGGCGGAGATCGGGCACCCGATCTCCGATTCGGGCGGTCTCGAGCAGGGACTTGTTCCACTGGGCCGCGGCCTGCTGCAGCAGGGCAAGACTCGACTCCCCGATGCCCCGGCGCGGCACCCCGATGGCTCGGAGGAAGGCCGCATCGTCGGACGGATTAGCCACCAGGCGAAGATAGGCCAGGAGATCCTTGACCTCCCGCCGATCATAAAAACTGATGGCCCCGACGATGCGGTACGGCGTCCCCGCCCGCCGGAGAGCCTCCTCCAGCGCGCGCGACTGCGAGTTGGTGCGATAGAGAACGGCCATCTCCGCGAAGGCCCAGTCGCCCTTGGCACTCCGGGCGTTGAGCTCCCGGACCACCCACTCGGCTTCATCCCGCTCATCGGCGGCGGCCACCACCGTGACCGCCTCCCCGCCCTTACGCACCGTGCGCAGGGTCTTGCCGATGCGTCCCCGGTTTTCACCGATGACGCCATTGGCGGCGTCGAGGACGATCTGGGTCGAGCGGTAGTTTTCCTCCAGCCGCACGACGAGGGTCCCCGGGAAGTCCCGTTGAAAATCCCGCATGTTTCTGACGTCGGCGCCGCGCCAGCCATAGATGGACTGATCGTCGTCCCCCACCGCGCAGACGTTGCTGTGGATACCCAGCCGTCGCACCAGTTGATACTGGGCGGCGTTGGTGTCCTGGAACTCGTCCACCAGGAGGAAGCT
>JBGPJS010000044.1:0-13843 GCA_041485505.1 Gemmatimonadota bacterium
CATGGTCGCGCGCATCTCGGCGCGGATGGTCTCGGCACGATCGTCAGCCTCGGGATCATCGGCGGGCAGCTGGGCAGGCGGACGGGTGGGCGGATTCATGGGTGATGATGCAGTGGTGGTTGGTCGTTCAATGTCGGTCTGCCCGCCAGCCCGCCCGCCCGCCTGCCCGCCCACCAGCGCCCTCGCGACCCGATCGGCGAACACCAGTCCCTCCAGCAGGGAGTTGGAGGCCAGCCGGTTGGCGCCATGGACACCGGTGGACGCCACCTCGCCGACCGCCCAGAGGCCTGCGCGAGTAGACCGCCCCTCGAGGTCGGTGCGGATTCCGCCCATGGCATAGTGCATGGCGGGCGCCACCGGGAGCAGGTCAGCTGCAGGATCCAGTCCGTACCGACTCAGGATGAGGGTAACCCCCGGAAAGCGCACCGGAAAATCGTCGATGTCCCGTGCGTCGAGCCAGGCGCCACCGGTCGCATCTGCGGCGGCCACCGCCCGCGCGACCACATCACGCGGGGCGAGCTCACCGCGGGGATCGGCGTCGAAGGCGAAACGATGACCGTCCTTGTCCACCAGAATTCCTCCGGCACCACGTACCGCCTCCGTAATGAGCGGCGCCGGGTTGACCCCGGGGAGTTTGAGGGCGGTCGGGTGGAACTGCAGGAACTCGATGTCGCGGAGCTCGGCGCCGACCTGGTGGGCGTAGGCCCAGCCATCGCCGGTTGCGACCAGTGGATTGGTGGTGACCGCATACAACTGTCCCACCCCACCGGTCGCGAGCACCACGTCGGGCGCCTCCAGCGTGAGGTGGTCGCGTCGCTCGCGCAGTGCCAGAACGCCGGTCACCCGGTCCTCACCAGCGAGGAGGGAGCGTACTTCGGTCTGTTCCAGGATTTCGATCAGGGGATGACATCGGACGATCTCGATGAGGCAGCTCACGATGGCCGCCCCCGTCCGATCCCCGCCGGCGTGGATGATTCGCGGCTGAGTGTGGGCGGCTTCGAGGTTGAACCGGAGCTTGCCGTCCGGGCCCCGATCGAACACCGCGCCCAGGGCCAGGAGTTCGCGAATCCGATCGGGCCCCTCGTTGGTGAGGATGCGGACCGCCTCAGGGTCCGACATTCCGTCACCCGCGGCGAGAGTATCCGCGGCGTGCTGCAACGGACTATCCCCCGGACCCAGCGCGACCGCGATTCCGCCCTGGGCCCAGGCGCTGGCGCTGTCGACCAGAGAGCCCTTGGTGAGGAGGAGCGACGGACGTCCCTCCACCGCGAGGCGCCAGGCAGTCCAGAGCCCGGCGATGCCGGTGCCGACGATCACGGGACGCGGATTGGACATACCGGAAATATAGTGCTGGGTGGGAAGTACAGAGTGCCGGGTGCTGAGTGCTGGGTGCTAACTGCTGGATCCACAGGGATCCCCGACTTTGACGCGCAGCATCTCGAATACAATTTCGGCTCTCACCCCTCAGCACCCAGCACCCGGTTCTCAGCCCGCAGTCCTAGCTTCGGGCCCGCCAGAGGAGCCAGAGCGCGGCGGCAAGGAAGAGCCCATTGGGAAACCACGCAGCCACGATGGGGTTGACCACTCCGGTGACCCCGATCGCCTTGGAGAGCTGGATGAGGGACAGGAACATGACCGTGGTGCCGAGGCTGATGGCGATCCCGAAAGCGGTCCCGGAGCGGGGAGAGGTGATCGCGAGTGGGGCTCCGAAGAGCGCGATGACCACGCAGGTAGCCGGGAGGGCGATCTTCAGAGCCCAGTCCACCTCGAGCTTGCTGGCGTCATTGCCGGAACGTTTGAGGGCATCGATGTAGCGGGCCAGCTCCTGATAGCGCATCTCGTCCGGGGCTTTGGGCTCTACCAGAAGATCCGCCGGCGACTGGCTCATCGCCCGCATCCGCATCGACCTGAAATGAAAGGTCGCCAGCCGGTCCGGACCGGCGATGCGCTGGCTATTGCCGTCCCAGAGGGTCCAGCCTCGGGCCGCATCGCTGTAGGTGGCGCTGTCGGCCGTCACCGAGAGGCCGGGGTATTCCTCGCCGGTTCCCTGACGCTCGAAGACCATTTGCCTGAGTGAGCGAGTGGCGAGGTCGAGTGACCGCACCGTGTAGACCCATCCTGCGTCGGCCCGGTAGACGAAGTTGTAGCGGGCCGTCGTGGGGTGGGCCGCCCGCGATTTCTGAAGTTCCAGCGATCGGATCGTTGCCCCCGGGGCGATCTCCGCCACCACCAGGGCCAGGCCAAAGGCCGCTACCGAGGCCAGGAAGATTGGAAGGCACAGCCGTAGGAAGCTCTGACCCCCGGCCTTGGCCGCAGTGATCTCCGAATTCCGGCCCAAGGTGCCGATGGTGAACACCGTCGCGAACAGCACCGCCGCGGGCATGACTTGCGACATGTGTTCCGGGACGGCGTAGATATAACTGACCAGGATTTCCTTTCCTGTCAGCCCTCGGTCGAGCAGTTTTTCGAGATTGTCGGTCGCGTTGATGATGACCGACACCAGAGGAAAGCCCAGCGCGGTGAGACCGAAAATGGTCACCCACGAGCGGAGAACGTAGCGATCGAGGATCCGAATCCCGATCATCGGGACCGCCGTCGGAACCAGCCGAAGAAGGTGTCCACCAGGTCCGCCATGTCGCCGCCGCGAGTGGATCCCGATTCCCGGCTCACCCGCCACAGCCCGACCAGGCCCACGATGGTGAACAGCGCGTCCGGCCACCACATCGAAACCGCGGGCGAGAGGATCCCCTTATTGCCCAGCGCTTCGCCCGCAATTAGGCCGACGTAGTGAATCGAAAACACCGCCAGCGCACCTCCGATGACCAGACCCATCCCACCGCGCGGAAATCGAAGCGCCATCGGAATGCCGACTACTACAAAGACCAGGCATGCGACGCTGATCGCCCACTTCTTGTGGATCTCCACCTCGTAACCGTCCGAGCGGAGCGCTGCCGAGTTGCTGTTCTCCCTTGCGCTCGACACCTCGGCCCAGCCGCTGAGCTGTGGTTGGGCCGATCGGCGCGCCCCACCGGTATCGGGGTGGAGCCCCGGCAGTTTGGCGACTGGATTGGCCGCCGGGCGGACGGGAGTTGCAACCGGTGTCCCGGCGCGGGCCGGGTCTTTCACGGGCCGGTGAAGAGAGTCGTACTGGGCCTTACGCAGGAACATCGCGTTCCTGAGGCTGTCCTGGCGAATCAAAGCCGCCGCCCGGGGGACCGTGTCCTGGGCCTGTGCGGGCGATTGTGCCTGTGCCGTCCTTGGAGAGAGTAGAGCCTGAATCCGCTGGAACCACCGGCAGTAGCCCAGGATCCGGGTCGGCGGAATCGGGTTCGGCTCCGGCCGGGCTGGCAGTCCAAGCAGGACCTGAAGGTCCTTCCGGGCCAGAATGTCCCGTTGACGGTTGGAATGCTCCGCATCCCGGTCCGCGGCCTCCACAACGACCATCATCTCGCAGGTGCTCATCTCCCGGTCGCCCCGGATGTTGTCCTGCGCGCCCAGGTCCAGCTTGTTGGAGACATCACGGACCCGGATGTTGTTAACCTGGAAGTAGGTCAACTGGGTCATGGTGGGCTTGCTGGTCTTGAATTCATGGACCGAGCCGGAGAAGAGCCGGAGATTCAGGTCGGTCGCGTCGCCGCTGAGGGACATCCGCCCGCTGTCGGCATATACCACCCGGCGCCCATCCTGAGCGCCCATATCGAACAGGGTGACGTTCTTAAGCCGGCCATTGGTGGGATCGATCCGGCTGGCGCGCAGAAAGAGAGTCGCGGGCTGAATCTCGTTGATGACCTGCTCGCGCAGCTCGAACGTGGGTTTCTTGCGGCTGATCGAGATCAGGAGGTTTCTGAGCCTGGTGTTGCTGCGGGGGAGGACTTGGTCCGTGAACACGAAATTGACCGCCGTGATCAGCAGCCCGCCCAGAAATACCGGTGCCAGCATCTGTCCGACGCTCACACCGCTTGCCCGCATGGCCGTGACCTCGTTGTCCGCGGCGAGGTGGCTGAAGCTGTACAGCACCCCCACCAGTACCGCCATAGGGAGGGTCATCGCAATGATGAACGGGAGGCAGAGGCCAAAGACCTCGCCAATCAGTGACCAGGGGAGTCCCTTGCCGACCAAGTCTCCGAACTTCTTGGCCACTTGGTTGAGCAGCATGATGCTGGTCAGCGCGGTGAACGAGAAGAGGAGCGGCGGGACCAACTGCTTCAGCAGGTACCGGTCAAGCACACGCACGCGAGCTAAGTATCCTAGTTGTAAGGGTTTCCACCGTCCATTATATTCCCTGCCGCTACCGCCTTCAAGCCCGATCTTGCCCTGCCAGCCGCCGCAATCCGCTTCGCTGTCTTGCTGCGGTGGCCGACTCTGCGGGTTTAACCCCCAGCCCGGTGAGCCTCGTTGGTTCTGCCGCTCTCAGCCCGGGGGTTTCCCCAAGATAAACGATTTCGACCAGGGGGCGCGTTGAGCATCTGCAGGCTCTCTGCTCTTGGTGTCTCCACGGTCATTGCACGCGCCCAGACTCGGTGGCTGCTTCTGGCGCTTGCCTTGGTGTCGATACCGGGGGTCGTGGCTGGCCAGGCGGACACCACGTTCCCTGGCCTCCTCCTCCGATTCCGCGCCACGCCTCTAGAACTCAAGGCGCCGAGCGCCCTCCGGGCCAGGTGGCTCGGGGCGCCTCGGATGTCACCGTGGCGCGCGTCCCTGGCGTGGGATAGTACCGTCGCCGTGGCGCTCGACTCCGCGCGCCTTGCGCGCGCCCTCCGCCTCCGATTGCGCGACATTTACGGCGAACCCAAAGTGGCTGCGGGGGGTGGCGGGCGCGACAGGATGCCGGAGAGGCGGGGAGCTCTGGGACTGCCCGTCAAGTACGCCGACCTCTCCATTGACGGGGAGGCCCGGCTGGAATTGCGGACCGAGCGCCTGCGCAACGAACGCTGCAGCGCAGCCCTGTTCTTCCAGAACAACTCGGGTTGCCGCGGCGGATTCTCAGCGCCGCGGCTGGACCAGCAATTCAATGTTCGGGCCGGAGGCACGATCGCTCAGCGGTTGCACCTCCAGGTCGATTTCGACCCTCAACGCGACTTCAACGGCAATGATGTCGTTCAGGTCCGCTATGAGGGTCTGGAGGACGAGTGGATTCGGCGGGTGGAGGTCGGGACGGTCACGTTCCGCCCTCCGCCGTCGCGCTTCATCACCAGCACAATCCCCGCTAACAACTTCGGGGTCAACGCGAGCTTCGAACTCGGTGCCCTTCAACTTCAAACCCTCGCTGCGACCCAGAAAGGCAGTGTGGTCGCACAACGGGTCTACTCCATCGGCGCCACGACCACCGAAACTCAAAGCCGGCAGCTGCAGGACCTCGACTTCGAATCGGGCCGGTTCTTCTGGGTGGTGGACCCGGCGACGATCCCCGGCTATCCCGCCGTTGACATCCTGAATCTCGCCCAAGTCATCCTGCCGGCCGACCAGACCCCGGTCCAGGTGCGGGTGTACCGCTATCGTCCACCCCAGGCGCAAAACGGGACCAACCCGAACCTCGGCGGAATCACGGCCGTGGCTCGGCGGGGCGACAGCCCTCAGCGCATAGGGCCAGCGCAATGGCAGATACTGCTCCAGGGCACCGATTACTACCTGGATCCGTCCGGGCTCTGGTTCGTGCTCACTGGAAAGCTGGATAATAGCGACTACCTGGCGGTCAGCTACACCACGGTGGCGGGGACAACCGTCGGCAGCTTCCCTTCGCAGGACCGCCCTGCGGCGGCAGACAGCCTCGAACTGATCGTCGAACCCCAGCGCGACGCGAGCGTTCCCACCTTCCGGTACGAAATGCGCCAGGTTTACCGGGTGGGTGGGGGAGAGATCGACCGTAGCTCCCTGCGGATCGACCTCTCGCTTAATCGCTCCCAGAAACCCTCGTCCGGCGCGGCGACGTTCCTTGCTCAACTGGGTCTCGCCCTCCCCACCGATCCGGGAGTGTTCGACGTCGATAACCGTCTCTTTCCCCGGCCTCGGGATCCCCAGGCGGGACAGACGATCCGGGAGTCGTACGTCATCTTCCCCCACCTGCACCCTTTTGCCGACCCGACCCGCCTGGCTCCGGCAGAGCGGTCGGATTCCCTCTATACCACACCGCTCTACCTGGTGCATTCGCAGGGGCCGCCAGCCACGTTTCTCTTCCAACTCCACTATAACTCCACTCTCTCGGGCGACCGGAACTCGCTCAGCCTCGACGCATTGCAGATCCGGGAAGGGAGCGATCAGCTGATCGTGGGCGGCAGGGTGCTGACGCGGGGCTCCGACTACACCATCTCGTACGATCTCGGTCAGGTCACCTTCCTCAATCCCGACAGCTTGTTCCCCGCTGGCTCGGTCACCCAAGTGACCGCCCGCTTCGAGCAGCGGGGGCTCTTCGCCGTCGCGCCCACATCCATTTTCGGCGTCGCGGGTACCTACTCCTTCGGGGAGCTCGGTAAGCTCAACCTGATGGGGCTCTACCAACGGGAGCAGACCGCCTTCAACCGGCCGGCGCTGGGGTTTGAGGCTCGGGCCGCGCTGATCGGTGGCGTTAACACCGATCTGCATTTCGGGGTGAACGCGGTGACTCGACTGATGAACCATCTGACTTCCACGCCCTCCACGGCGCCGTCCCGCCTTGATCTCCTCGGCGAGTTCGCCTTTTCTCGCCCCGACCCCAACCGGCAGGGTGCCGCCTTCCTGGAAGAGTTCGAGGGCGAAGCCGGAGCGGTGGTCCCGCTCCGGGAAGGGGCGTGGCAGTTCTCAAGCGTCCCTCAGCGCGCGGATTCGGTGGAGAATGTCGTGGGGAGCGTGTTCGACTCTGCCGACGCGGTCGCCCTGACCTGGCAGAATCTGGTCCCGGCCCCCACCGGCGGAGCGTTGCAGCTCCGGGCAACGGACATCGATCCGCGCATCGCCATCGCCGGGTCGAACGATCCGCTGGAGACCGTAATGTACCTCGCGCTCCATGCCGATACGGCGGGGGGCATCGTCCAGCGCAACGCTCACTCCCGCTGGACCCTCCCCCGCCGGGATTTCCGCCCCCGCTGGCGCTCGATCGTCGTACCGATACACTCCACTGGCGTGGATCTCTCCAAGGACGAGTTCTTGGAATTCTGGGTCTTCCAGGACGGCACCCACTCCGCCGACTCCGCCGATGTCCACCTGGTGTTCGACCTGGGGTCCGTCAGCGAAGACGCCCTGGCCGTCGCCCCGGAGAGCCTCTCCGTGAGCGGTATCGATACGATCTACACCGGCCGCCAGTACGTTGGGGCGGGTCGGCTGGATACCGAGCGGGAGCCAAACGGCATCTACAACGCCGAGATCGACGATAACGGCACGCTCGGAGACCGCCCGGACTCGCTCAGCACCGCGGCGGGCCCCGTAAACCGCCTGGCCCTCTGCGTGCTTCAGCTCTCGGCGGTGGTGTCGATCTTCCCTTGGGGTGACCTGGGCAGTCGCTGCTCCAATGGCAACGGCCAGCTCGACACTGAGGATTTGAACGGGGATTTCCTGCTCAACGCGACCGGCGGCAACGAGAGCGTATTCCGTTACGTCGTCCGGCTGTCCGATTCGACCTTCTTCGTCCGAGATGGGGTGCAGACCACCGACCCGCAGGGTCGGGTGGCCAAATGGAAGCTCTACCGGGTCCCCCTTCGTCGGCCTACCGCGACCCTCAATTCCCCGAACATACGGCTGATTCAACAGTTGCGGATGACGGTGGCGGCCCCGGACGACCAGGGCCAGCCGGACCACGTCGCGAGATTCGCGCTGGCCCGCATGCGATTCGTGGGTTCGCCGTGGGTGCGCCGGTCCGAGACGCCCATCGCCGGTATTGCGGGTCAGACCGGACTTTCCCATGGCGAGGTCGTGGCTTCGATCGTCTCCACCGAGAACACCGAGCTGGGCTACACCTCGCCTCCCGGAGTGATTGATGCCACCGGCCGAAAGGACAACGCGGGCGAGCTGGGCACCCAGATCAACGAGCGGTCCCTGCGCGTCATTGGACGGGGCCTCCAACTCCGCGAACGGGCCGAGGCTTACCTCCGCTTCCCGGCGGGGTCCCAGAACCTGTTGCGCTACCGCGAAATGCGGGTCTGGGCCCGCGGGTACGGTCCGGGCTGGAGTGAGGGCGATCTCCAAGTCTTCCTCAAGCTTGGCAGCGACCATTCGAATTTCTACCAGTACCTCAGCCGCTCGCAGACGGCGACCTGGGACCCCGAGCTCGTCATCGACCTCGAGGTGTGGCGGCAGCTCCGGGCCCAGATCGAAACCCGCTACCTGAGCGGCCTCCCGGCCGACAGCGCGGTCCGGGTGCAGTGTGGGGGGGACACGGTGTCCACAGCCTTCGTTGTCTGTCAGGGCGCTTACCTGGTGCACGTCGCCGATCCGGGCGTTAATCCGCCGAACCTGGCGGCCATCCAGGAGATCTCGGCGGGCATTCTGCGGGTGGCTAGCTCGGTGGCTGTTCCGGACGCCGAGGTGTGGGTCGACGAAATCCGGCTCACCCAACCGGTAGCACAAACTGGGACCGCAATGGCCATGGATGCCCGGATGAATCTTTCCGATGCGGGCGACATAGCCCTGTCCTACGTGCGGCAAAACGGCCAATTCGCACAACTGCGCGAGGATCCGACGTACCGGACCACGAACTCCTTCCAGCTCAACTCCAGTTGGCGGCTTGACCGATTCCTCCCCAAATCCCTCGGTCTCGCCATTCCCGTGACTGTGGCATACACCCGATCCGGCACCGACCCTCAATTGCTTACCGGCACTGACATCCCCGGAGAAGCGCTGGTGGGTCTGCGGAGACCCCGGAGCTGGGCGAGCACGTACACCTTTGGCCTAAGGCGCAGCGTGCCCGGCACCTCCTGGCTGGCCCGCGGCTTCCTTAACCCGCTGGCACTCAACGGCAACCTCACCCGCGGATTCAACCAGAGCGAACTGGCGCGGGCAACTTCAAGCGTCTTTGCCTTACAGGCGCTCTTCAGCCTGGGCCTCAAGCGGCGGGGCCCCAAACTCGGCCTGGGCGGTCTTGTGGCGCGGCTGCCCCGGTTTCTGCGCGAGAGCGAAGGAGGAAAATCACTTGCCGGCTCGATATTCAGCCCAGCGCCCACCAGCCTGCGCTGGAGCAGCGGCCTTAGCCGCTCTGCGGCAGAGGTAACCTCATTCCGAGGCGCGATCGTAGGGCCGCTCGACTCACTCAGTCGGTCGGTAACGTCCCTCACGTTCATTTGGCGTAACTCCGCGGGACTCACCTGGCAGCCACTCGGGATGCTATCGCTGTCAGGAGACCTCGCCGGTACCCGGGATCTTCGACACTATTCCGACTCTACCGCCTTGGGGCGGCTCGTGGCTCAATCGCGCCGCTCCTTCCTGGGCCAGGACATTGGGGTCGAGCGGGACCGCACTCTCTCGACCGCAATGTCCCTCGCCCCCCACCTCGCTTCCTGGCTCCGACCCCGGTTCACGACCTCCAGCTCGTTCCTCTTGGTCCGTAGCCTGACCAGCCGCCCTCCCCTGCGCGCCATCGGTGACACCGCCGGGGAGTTCATCCTCCCCCAGACCCTCAACAATCAACGTTCCCGGGAGCTGGGCGCGACGATCGACTGGGGCCGCGGGCTGGTTCAACTCTTCGGCGACAGCACCCCGCTGGGCAAAGTGACCCGAAAATTTCGGCCCGTCGACATCAGCCAGCGGGTGAGCCGTGCTTCCACCTACGACCTGGCCTCGTTCAATCCAAGTCTGGGTTTCATGCTGGCGTTGGGCGGGCAGCACCGGTTCCTCACCCAGGACGGCGAAGACGCCCTGGGCTATACCGAGACCCGCGGTACCACCCTCTCGTCGGGGGCCGAACTCCCTGGGGGATTTTCCTTTGGCGTCAACTATGGTAGCGAGCACAATCTGCGGCTCCAGCGGGGCGTCCTGGGTCCGGTGCAGAGTCAGACCGAGCAGCGGGAATGGCCTTCCGGCAACCTGCGCTGGAGCCGCTCCCTCCGTCACGGGCCGGTAGCGCTTCTTGGGTTGAGCGGGACCCTGCGTCGACGCGAGGCGACCTCCACCGTGCCCGGCGGGCGGGGTCTCGCTGTCCAAAGCACGATCATCTCCTCGACTCTGAATTCAGATCTTCAGGTGGCTCTGCGGAACGGAATCTCGCTCGGCTTGGGCTACGCCAGTGATTCGCGCGACGTACGGAACAATGGC
Source organism: Gemmatimonadota bacterium (assembly GCA_041485505.1). Taxonomy (GTDB): domain Bacteria; phylum Gemmatimonadota; class Gemmatimonadetes; order Gemmatimonadales; family GWC2-71-9; genus JBDUEA01. Next base: position 10,216 of record JBGPJS010000044.1, read on the forward strand.
AACCTCACTCACTCCAAACAGAGCAGCATGACGGGTACCTTCAGCCACTCCGTCCGTCTTCCCGCCTCGGTCAGCCGGCTCCGCAAATTGGTACGCATGTCGCTTTACGGACTCGTTCAAGAAGCCACCAGCTGCCTCCAGCAGCAGACCGGCGCCGGGTGCCTGACAGTGTCGGACATCCGCCAGACGGAGTTTCGCGGAGACCTTGACACCGAGATACTCAAAATCGTGACAGGAGGGCTGCAGTTCGGCTATACAATTAGCGAGCTGCGACACATCGACCAGAAGACGACCCGCATTTATGTCAGCCTCACGTTCCAGCTCTCACTCTTCAGTGGTGACTATCACTAGGTATACTTGATGATGAGTCGTTCACTGAGCCATGACGCTGCCTGGCAGGCTGGCAGGGATCCATCCAACTGGCAACGCCAAAGGACTCCCTGAAAAGGAGCCCTCCATCCGGGCCTGGCTGACCGGTGGTCCATGCAATGGCGTATCACTACCGCCTGGCCTTGGGCAGCGGTGCGGTCGGAGCGGCTCCGGCCTTGCCATCGGGAGCGTCCGCAGCAGCCGACGACCTCGCGGCCCTCAGGCCAGTCGCTGGGGGCGCCCGACACCTGACTCCCGTCCCTGACCCCCAGGCATTTTTCTGAGACACTCAATGTTGTTATTCAGGTACACTCCGCTTCTCCTCCTATCTGTCTTCGCCGGTGGCTGTCGCGAGACAGCACCCCGGCGCGAATTCGACGGGTCGTCCGCGTTCCGGTATCTCGAGCAACAGGTGGCATTCGGCCCCCGGATTCCGGGCACCGGTCCCCATCAGAAGATGGCACAGTGGCTCGATTCCCTTCTCCGCCGCCGAGCGGACACGTTGATTCTGCAGTCCTGGACTCATATCACCGCGAAGGGCGACTCGCTCCCGCTGCAGAACTTCCTGGCCCGCTTTAATTCGACGGCCCCGGAGCGAATCCTCTTCCTGGCCCATTGGGACACCCGGCCGATCTCCGATGGTCCCAACTCCAAGAATCCGGCGGCGCCGGTACCCGGGGCCAACGACGGGGCCTCGGGTGTGGCGCTGCTCCTCGGGGTCGCAGATGTCCTGCACCGGGCGGCCCCCAAAGCCGGAGTCGACCTCCTCTTCGTGGATGGCGAGGACTATGGGGACTTCGGCAAACATCCGGACGATGTGCTGATCGGTTCAAGGTACTACGGAAACAACCAGCCACCCGGGCCTAAGCCGCTCTACGCTGTGCTGTTCGACATGGTGGCCGGGAGGGATCAGCAGATCTTCGAGGAGGGGAACTCCGTGACCGGTGCCCCGGAGGTGGTCGAACTGGTCTGGGGGACTGCGGAGGCGCTGGGGTACGGCCAGCATTTCATCGCGACTCCGAAGCACGTCCTCACCGACGACCATGTGGAGCTCCAGAAGGTCGGCATCCGCGCCATCGATGTCGTTGGCTTCGATTACCCCTCCTGGCATACTCCGGAGGACACCATCGACAAGGTCAGCGCCGCGAGCCTGCAGATAGTGGGGGATGTGGCGGTGCGGCTGGTGAGGCGGTAAGCGGTGAGCGGTAAGCAGTAAGCGGGGCGTTCCTTGAAGGAAAGAGCCTCCGTGGCCAGGGACACCGGAGGGTCGATCGCTTTCGGAGCCCCCTGCTCACCGCTCACCGCTCACTGCTCACCGGTTACTGACGGCTCGCGTAGATATGATGTCATCCGCGATGATATGATGCTGATCCTGGCTGGAGACGACGTACCGTTGTCCCATGTCCCACCCCGAGCGCCGTGCCGCCTTCGTCCTCCTCGCCCTGGCGGTCCTGGGGCAGGCGCTCCGGGTCTGGATCACTCGACCCGGCGAAGCGCCGGGCCAGGTTCATCTGCTCGGGCCGGAGTCGCCGATTTCCCCTGCGGCTCATCGCGACAGCGCCGTGCAGGCCAGCCGGCCCCTCGGGCCAAGTGAGCGCATCGATCTCGACCGCGCCACCATCCGTCAGATCGAGCGATTACCCCAGGTCGGGCCCGGGCTGGCCCGCCGGATCGTGGGTGATCGCCAGGAGCACGGCCCTTTCGGTAGCCTGGAGGGATTCGACCGGGTGCCGGGGGTCGGGCCGGGGACCCTGGATCGGCTGAGGGGGCATGTGTCCTTCTCAAGCGGGACGGCGGGAGGGAGATACGGCGGTGGTGCGGTGACGGACCCCTTCCCGCCGTTCCAGCCTCCTGGGGTACCGCCCGACCCCCTCGACATCAATACCGCCGATTCCGCTTCCCTGGAGCACCTGCCAGGTCTCGGTCCCTTCATGGCCGGCCGAATCGTGGCTTGGCGGGAGCGTCATGGGCGCTTCGCGACCGTAGATGATCTGGTGAAGGTGGGAGGGATTGGCCCGGGAACGCTAGGCCGGGTGCGGGACCTCCTGTCCGCTGCACCTTGACACCCCACCGGCCCCTTCTAGCTTACGAACGGCCCCCTAAATCATTGTCATTTCTCATCCTCCACACTCAGGGAGGCGATGGCGACCGCAGCAGCTGGCAATGAGCGGCTCGGCGATATTCTTATTCGCGAAGGGCTGATTACCCGCGACCAGCTTGCGGCGGCCCTCACGGAGCAGAAATCGTCCGGCCACCGACTCGGATATGTCCTGGTCAAGCTGGGTCTGGTCCAGGAACTCGAGGTCACCAAGGTCCTCGCGCGGCAATACCGCATGCCCGCGGTGGACCTTTCGCGTTTTGAAGTCGATCCCAAGATGCTCAAGATGATCCCTTCGGACTTCGCGATGAAGCACGTGGTGCTGCCGCTCAAGCGGGAGGGGCGCACCCTGACGGTGGCGATGGCCGATCCCACCAACTCCGGGGTCATTGACGATCTCAAGTTCATCACCCGCTACGACCTGTTCCCCGTCATCGCCGGCGAGTACACCCTCCGCAATCTGATCGAAAAACACTACGAGTCCTCCGATCAGCAGCTCCAGACTCTCCTCAAAGACATGGAGGGAATCGAGGAGGACGTCGAGGTGGTGGCGGACCAGGAGGAGGAGGCCGCCACCCAGGCGCAGATCGATGACGCGCCGGTGGTCAAGTTGATCAACGGCCTCCTGACCGAGGCGGTGCGGCGCGGTGCCAGCGACATCCACATCGAGCCTTTCGAACACGAGATTCGGGTCCGGTTCCGCATCGACGGCTCGTTGCTGGAGATCATGAAGCCGCCCATCCGGATGAAGGCGGCTCTCACCTCGCGAGTGAAGATTCTCTCGCAGCTCAACATTGCCGAGCGGCGAGTGCCTCAGGACGGCCGACTCAAGCTCAAGATGGGCAACCGGGTCATTGACTTCCGGGTCTCGACCCTGCCGGTGCTCTTCGGCGAGAAGATCGTCATGCGGATCCTCGATAAGGGGAACCTGACGCTCGACCTCTCCAAGTTCGGCTTCGAGGCCAAGGCCGAGCAGGACCTCATGAAGGCGATCTTGAACCCCTACGGGATGGTCCTGGTGACCGGGCCGACGGGGTCGGGGAAGACTACCACGCTCTACTCCGCGCTCTCCCGGGTGAACACCATCGAGACGAACATCATGACCGCGGAGGACCCCGTCGAGTACAACTTGATGGGGATCAACCAAGTCCTGGTGCGGAC
>JBGPJS010000045.1:0-13829 GCA_041485505.1 Gemmatimonadota bacterium
CCGGGTCCCGAATTTTTGAGCAATGGGTCTGAGTCATCTCTACCGCCCGCCAGCCCGCCGGCCCGCCTGCCCGCCCTCAAGGAATACTCCCCCGACCGCCGCCGACGGGAACAGTATGCCGCCCTCGGGTTCACCACCGACAGCCACTTGATGCGGCTCTACGCCGAGCAGCTCCGGCGCCTGCGCCTCTGCCGGAGCACCGAGCTGCACCGTCATGTGGGTGAGCGGGTCCTCCTGGCCGGAATGCTCACCACCGCCAAGCCGGTGCACACCGCCAAAGACGAGCCGATGGAGTTTGCCACCTTCGACGACGGCGACGGCCTGATCGAGACGGTGTTGTTCCCCCAGGTCTACCGCCAGCGCGGCCACGTCCTCTTCGACCAGGGGCCGTTCATTTTCCGAGGCAAGGTGGAGGAGGAATTCGGCGCGGTGACGGTCACCATCACCCACCTCGACCGGCTGGAACGGATGCTGGAGAAGACCCGGGCCGGGGCTTGACCGGCCTGCTCCCCGAGGGACGAATGCCGATCCGAATACCCTGGTGCGGACGACTCAGTGCCCTCTGTGTCTCTGTGTTTCACTGAGGACCAATTCGGTGAAGAGGTTCATCCGACTAATATTGAGCGGAGAGCATCAGGGTGACCACGGTCACCGCCACTCAGCCCCGCGCCTGCGGAATTCGAGGAAGATCTCTTCCAGAGGCGCGACCCATGAAACGGAGCCTTGTCGTGGTCCCTGCGGTCCTGCTCGGACTCGCCATCAGCTTCGCCTGCGGTGGCGACTCGACCAACGGAAACAATCCGCCGCCCGGTGGGGACAGCGTGGCGCTTCAGCCCGTGGTGACCAACGGTCTCTCGTTCCCCCTCTTCCTGACCGCTCCCTCCGGGGACCTGAGCCGGCTGTTCGTCATCGAAAAGGATGGCCGGATCCGGATCATCAAGAACGGGACCCTCCTCTCCACTCCCTTCCTCGACATCACCGCCAAGACCAGCAAGGGTAGTGAGCAGGGACTGCTGGGCATGGCCTTCTATCCGGACTATGGGGCCAGCGGCCGCTTCATTGTGAGCTACACCAGCCCCCAGGGGACCCTGTCCGGCGGGACCTCGGTCATCTCGCGTTTTCAGGTTTCTGCCAACGCCGACATCGCCGACACCACCGAGAAAGTCCTGCTGACCCTGGACCAGCCCTACGATAACCACAACGGCGGGATGATCGCGTTCGGAAAGGATGGCTATCTCTACGCCGGCTACGGTGACGGCGGCAGCGGGGGCGATCCCGATGGACACGGCCAGAACCGGATGGACCTTCTCGGCTCCCTCCTCAGGCTCGATGTCGCCGGCTCCGGTGCCTACACCATTCCACCCACCAACCCCTGGGCCGGGAGCCTCAGCATCGCCAACGAGCTCTGGAACTATGGCTTGCGCAACCCCTGGCGATTCAGCTTCGACCGGCTGACCGGTGACCTCTACATCGCGGATGTCGGCCAGGGCGCGCTCGAGGAAATCGACGTGCAGCCGGCGGCGAGTACCGGGGGAGAGAACTACGGGTGGAACACCATGGAAGGACTGAGTTGCTACGGTGCCGCCACCTGCAACCAGACCGGGCTCACCCTTCCGGTGCTGGACTACCCACATGCGGGTGGCGCCTGCGCGGTGACGGGCGGCTACGTATACCGCGGCTCGGCGATTCCCTCACTGCAGGGGGTGTATTTCTACAGCGACTATTGTAGCGGCTGGGTTCACAGCCTCAAGTACGTCGGCGGACTGGCCACCGACCCCAGGGACTGGCCCACCCTCGCGACGGGCGGTGGGGTGCCGAGCTTCGGAGAGGACGCGGCGGGCGAGTTGTATGTTCTGACGGCGTCGGGAACCGTGTATCGAGTCGTCCCACAACCGTAATGTAGCGACGCCGGAGTACCAGTGTAGGTCGCTGGAGCTGCTGAACCGCTGAGGCACAGAGAGCGCAAAGAATTTCCAGCGTGCATTGGGCCCATGGACAACCGAGCTATCCAGTGGTCGCTACTGGGCCGAGCGGTTCCATTGATGGTTAGCCGAACGCGCCCTCGGCGTCCTTTGCGTCTCTGCGGTTTCCGTAAATCGAGGAGTCGGGATCATGAACGGTACTTGGGCTACGCGCCCTAGGTGTTGAAATATCCGGTGGGGCCACCTATGGCTTAAGCCCCTATGGCCGAGCCCCCCCTCGATTCTCCGGACGATCTCGGCGCCCTTGCCGCCCGAATTCCGGATTCCATCCGCTTCGGAACTTCATCCTGGACCTACCCGGGCTGGAAGGGGTTGGTCTACCATCAGGACTATCCCAAATCCGGCGCCGCCGCGCGGATGCTGGAGGAGTACGCCGGCTTCCCGCTCTTCCGCACGGTCGGTATCGACTCCAGCTTCTACGCCCCTCCCACCCCGCGCGTGCTGGAGAGCTACGCTGCTCACTTGCCCCCCGGCTTCCCCTGCCTCAGCAAAGTGTGGGACCGCATCACAGTGCACACTTTCAGCCAGGCGCGTGAAAAGACCCGAGGGGGAGAAGCAAATCCCGATTTTCTCAACGCCGAACTGTTCCTCGACCAGGTCTTGGGTCCCTATCTGGACCACTTTCGGGACCATGCCGGCCCCTTTGTCTTCGAATTTCAGACCATCACGCGGGGAGCACGGCTCACGGCACAGGATTTCGCCAATCGGTTGGACCTCTTCTTTTCGCGACTTCCGCGTGAGGGGCGGTATGCCGCCGAGATCCGAAACCCCGAATTCCTGACTCCTCCCTATTTCGCGGTCCTCCGGGAACACGGCGTCGCTCACGTCTTCAACTCGTGGACCCGGATGCCTCCCGTGGGCGAGCAGCTCGATCTTCCCGGCGCTTTCTCGGCCCCCTTCACGGTCGTCCGCGCTCTGCTCCGTCCGGGGCGAACCTATGACGAGGCGGTGGATGCGTTCGCCCCCTACGACCGGATTCTCGACCCCAATCCGGAACTGCGCGCCGATGTGGCCCGGATCATCGCCCAGGCGCTGCACCTCCGAATCCCCGCCTATATTCTGGTCAACAACCGCGCCGAAGGGAGCGCGCCGCGAACCATCGCCGCCATCGTCCGGCTGCTCACCGGCTAGATTCGACCAATGCTCCGACCTTCCTCCACCCCGGCCCCGCTGATCCTCCTCCTGACCGCGGCCCTTCAGGGCTGTAGCCAACACTACCAGCAGCAGTGCACGCCGCCCTTAGGATCGGAGCCGCTCGAGGTGGCTGCCGATAGTCTGCTGGGGCAGTTCCAACTCGTGATGATTGCCGATTCGGGTCCCCGCGCGGGACAGGTCTCCCGCGGGAGACTCATCCTTTGGGTCGGGGATTCGAGCCGGGATACCATGAGTGGAAATTCACTGGGGTACCGGCGAGTGCTCGGGGGGACCACCCGGGTCCTGCCCCGCGAGATCGGGGTCCACACCCTGCCGGTTCCGCTAATCTCACGGGCTCCGCACCAACCCGGCGTTCAGGGCTGGGCACCCGAAACCGGCGCCAGCCCGGTGCGCCTGGTTCTCGGCGCCCGACGGCCAGGTGGTGAGGGCATCGCTCTGGAGTTTGCGGCGCGCGATGAGTCGGAATGGCGAGGGTGGTGGCGGGAAGAGGGAGCCTCAGGGCCGCGGGCTGCCGGCCACTTCTGCCTGGTGAGGTGAGACTATTCGTTCACGGCTTTCTTGACGTTCTTGCGCCGTTTGGCCGCGGGTCGCCGTTTCCGGGGCCCCTCCCGGTCCGGTGACTGGGCGACCGCATAGGCGATCCGGGCCAGCCGAAGCGCCTGTTCCTTCCCATCGCCATTGATCCCCACCTCCACCCAGCGTCCGAATGGGGCATCCTCTCCGGTGAGGAACGGCCGCGCGATCCGGGCCCCGATCATCTGCAGCCGCTCCCCTTCCGGCAGTTTGAGGACGATCACTTCCTCCATCAGAAACGCGAACATCCGCTGCCGGGTGAAGTAGGCATCGGCGCCGAACATCCGCTTGGAGGCCACCTCGGGCAACCCGTTGAGGGTTTCCTTGAGATGGTTGTGCGCCTCGGTCTTGGTTCGGGCCATTTCCGCGTGGGTGACAGGGGATCGGTAAGGTATCGCCCGGAGGCCGCGAGCGCTAATTTGTCCCACCCCGAAGAGCGGCCGTAGCCAGTGAGCTGTGAGCCGTCAGCAGTGAGCGGGGAGCACTCCGCAAGAAGCGGGCTGGCGGCGGGCGGTCTGGGATGGGGATGGGGGATGGGGGATGGGGACCTTCTGGCGGCAACACCTGCTTACTGCTTACTCCTTACCGCTTACTGCTCACGGTCTTTTCAAGATCTACCCCCGCGACGGCGCAAATCCTCGCAATGGTCTCTCCGATCTTGTTGTTCGGCGTCGAAGCGCCGGCGGTGATCCCGACAATCCGCGCCTGGCCCAACCAGCTCGATTCCTCGACCTCCTGACTCATCCCCGGTGGTTGATGCCGGATCCGCCCGGTCTCGACATCGATGGCGGTGGCATCCTCGATGTGATAGGCATTGACCCCACGGGAACGGCAGAGCGCGGCTAGATGGGTGGTGTTGCTCGAGTTGTAGCCGCCCACGACGATCATGACGTCGAGCGGCTCCTCCAGTAGCTGGACCACCGCGTCCTGCCGCTCCTGGGTGGCTGAGCAGATGGTGTCAAAGGTCCGGAAGTGGTCGGCAATCGCTGGCTCGCCGTAGCGATGGGCCATGCTTTTGCGGAACTCCTGCGCGATCGCCAGCGACTCACCCGAGAGCATGGTGGTCTGGTTGGCCAGGCCGACCTTCGACAGGTGCCGGCTGAAGTCGAAGCCGGGACTCACCGCGTTCGCGAAGTGGGTGGCCAGCGCACCGGGATCCCCCCCCTGCTCGATGAAATCGCAGACCAGGCGCGCCTCGGCCATGTTGAGAACAACGAGGTAACTGCCGCCCGAGTACTTGGTGACCTGGCTCGCGGTCGCTTTGGTCTCCTCGTGGTAGTGCTTGCCGTGGATGATGGCGGTGTAGCCGTCCCGGGCGTAGCTCTCCACCCGCTTCCAGACGTTCAGGACCGATCCGCAGGTGGTGTCGACCATGACGCATCCGGCCCGGCGGAGCCGCTCGAAATCGCCCACGGTGACTCCGAACGCCGGCATAATGACGACGTCCTGAGGTGTGAGCCCGGAGAAATCGAACTCCCCCGCCTCGCCCCGGGCCAGGAACGCGATCCCCATCTCCTGGAGTTTGTGGTTGACATGGGGATTGTGGATGATTTCGCCGACCAGGAAAAGACGCCGGTCGGGAAACTTGGTCCGGGTCTCGTAGGCGTAGTCCACCGCGCGGTCCACCCCGTAGCAGAACCCGAACTCCCGGGCGAGCCGGAATGTCAGCGGCCCAGCCACCAGCCGGTACCCGTTGGCACGCATGACCTCCACCACGGCGCTGTGATAGTCCGCGGTGAGCTGCCCATCGATCGCAGACTTGAGACCGAATCCCTTCCGGAAGTAGGTATCCTGCATGGGATCTAACTTACACCCGAGTCAGCGCGGCTACGCAGCGTGTCGGATGGGCAGCTGAGCGGTGACGAACCGAGCCGGACCTCGGAGAACCCGCCTCGCAGCTGCAGCACACCACTGCCCTGGACGGTGTGGAGACGCCCCCCGAATTGCCCTGAGAGCTTGCGGGAGGGAGAGAACCGCAGGGTGACCATCCCCGAGTCGCTCTGATAACCCTTGATCAGGGTCTGGCTGAACCACCGGCTCGCCACCACCGCGCCGGGTCGCGTCACCGTACCGCCGCGGGGATCGAAGAGGGGATAGTCGCCCGCCACCAAGGAATCGGTAGGATAGAGAACCAGCCCGATTCCGGTATCGGCCTGAACCGCGCTGAGCTCCAAGAACCGCTCTCCGGAACACCACAGGCCGGTCACCGGCGCGTCGAACTTGGCGGTATCAGCGCCGGTCCACGCCGCCTCCAGCCGCCCCGCGGAAGAGCTGCCCGCGCACGCCACTATTCCGGCCAGCGTCAACAGACTCGCGGCTCCTGCCAGCCCCCCCAATCGGCCTCTCACTAGGCCAGTCCGAGTTGAGCCCGCGCCTGTTCGACCGACAGCGCGTAGGGCCGCAGCCGCTCCACCAACCCGGAAGGGAGGGGCCTGGACTTGAGGGCCCCCCGGTCCACGCAGACCAGCACCATGTGCCCATGGGCGCAGAGCCGTCCGGTCCCGAGGTGGACCACGTCAAAGTTGATGGTGAGCGACTTGTTCCCGATTCGGCCGAAGTACGCCGCCACTTTCAGCTGATCGTCGAGTCGTGGCGGGTGATGAAACTCGGTGTGGACCTGCACCCGGGGGAGGTAGATGTCGAAGGTCTCGAACATGGTGCCATAGGGGAGACCGGCGGCCCGGAAGAGTTCGGTCTCCGCCAGTTCGAAGAACCGCACGTAAGAACCGTAGAAAATGATCCCCGCCTGATCGACATCGGACCAGCGCACGTACTCTTGGATGACAAAGGGCCGGGAATCCATGGGCGGGAACCTAGTCGTCGGATGGGAGGATGGGCAGATGGTCGGATGGGCACCTCTCGTTCTTTCCCGTCCCGCCCTTTTCCTACCTGGCCGCCTGAAACACCAGATCGAATCGCAGCTTCCCGACGTTGGGCGTAACGGCGTGGCTCAGGTCGAACCGGACCAGCCCACGCAGAATCGAGAGTCCGACTCCACCACCGACCAGTGCCTTGCCCTTGAAGAGTGAGGAGGCGTCCCCGGCCTGCCCCGCATCGAGGAACACCACCGGGCGAATCCAGTGGCCGGTGAGCGCCCAGTCCGCCTGCAACGACCAGAAGGCCTGCCCCCGCCCAAATCCGTAGTCGAACCCTCGCACCGTCGGCAACCCGCCGAGACGGAATTCGGCCTGTCGGAGGGTCGGGGCGGTCGCGATGCCGGCCTTCCCCACCAGCACCACCCCGCTCCGGCCGGGGCCGATTGGTTGGCGCCATTGGCCGTACACCCGAGCCGTCCGCTTCCCGACACCGACCAATCCGTCACCTCCCAAGGTCCATCGAGAACGCCGGACATAGCCCTCCAGGCGCATGCCGAGAGTACCGAAGGTGCCCTCATCAACGGCCGGGTTGGGCGGAAAACGGCCGCTGCCGCCGATGAGGTCGTTCAGCCCGGAGTGGGCCTCCGCCGCGACGCTGCGTTGGTCCTCCACCCGGGCCGCCAGGGTGAGTTCGACACCGCGGCCGAGCGAGCGTTCATGGGTCAACGAACCGCCCTGAGCAAGGTAATAGTCGGCGTTGTCGTGGGCCGCGAAGAGGCCGTTGAGCGAGTTGCCCATGGTCTGGCCCCGCGTGAACGGATCCACCGGACCGATCTCCCGGTACCCACTCAGCGTCCAGCGTCCGCTCGGAGCGTCGCGCAGCAGAGACAGGCGGGCCGTGAGCCGGGAGTCGCTCAAGCCGTATCGCAGGGTCCCCTGGAGTGTTGTGAAGGCCAGCGGACGGACCCGCACCTGGTATCCGAGACCAGCGGAAAGCCCCTGCACCCGGTTGTAGCGGAAGATGTCGGCGAAGCGCTCGTACGCGATCCCGTGGCTCCGCCGGCCGGTCAGATCATCCGGTAGTGTCTCGGCGAGATGGGCCAGGTCTTCCTGCACTTCCCGGATTCTCGCGTCGTCCCCGGTGCTTTGATCGAGTTGGAGCGAATCGCCCCAAGCGGCGTACGCCTTGAGCGAGTCCTCCGGCGCCCGGTGAATCTCGAATTGGCCACCCGGCCACCGATCCGCGAATTCTCGGGCCCCACCCGAGTCCGAACTCGCCCCCTGCTCTCGCCTCCCATGCCGGCGTTCCTTTTCCATGGAATCGCGGCGCTCCCGTCTTAGAGCTCGAGTGCTGTCGGGACTGAGGGTGGTGTCCGGCAACGGCACCGTGAAGGTGATCCGCCTGCCAGTATTGATTTCGTAATCCTGGAACGTAGTTTGGGCCTCGAACGGGATAACGAGGTCACCGATCAAGGGTATTTGGACTCGCCCTGAGATGACCTGTCGGTAGGGCATCCAATACCGCCCCTCTTGCAGCCCGTACTCGAGATCGGCGTCCACGCTCAGGATCCGGTTGATGAGGGAGTTCTCCCGGCGAGCCTCCACCGAATCTTGGTGGGTGTCTCCCTCGGGGACCGACCAGAGCTGGTTGCCGACGTAGCGGAACGAGAGTCGGACCACCTCGCCACTGGCCGCATCCACCCACATCCGGCCCGCAATGAGCGCCGGCCCGGTCTGCTTTGGAATCACCTCAACAGCAATGAGGCGAACCTGGCTGCCCTGCTGGTCGGTGAGCCGCACGCTATCCACGATCGCGTACCGGTACCAGGACGGGCCGTCGGTTGCGAGTGGGTGGAGGGCGGCCCGCTCGGGAAAGTCATTCCCGAAGATCCGCACCGAATCCCCCAACCCGCGAGGAACGAACCAGGGCCGGTCGAAGCCCGAGCTGATATTGAATTCAGCGGACCGAGCGCGGGCCCGGCGGCCCAGGATCTCGAGGCGGAGATCGTTCGGACGCTGCCACTGCACCACCCCCTCCTGCTCCTCCACCGCGGCAACGGCCGCCCAGGCCCAGCGCCGACGCCCAAGCGAGAAGGAGAGTCGATAGCGGATCCGGGCCCGGTAATCGGTCACCGCGCTGTCGGCGTCGTGGTGCCGCTCCATGGCGCGCCCGACCAACCGCTGGGTGGCGGTGTCGGCGTAGGTTGGAATTGTGTCGGGGGTAACGAAGGTGACCGCGGAAATGACGGCTAGGAACTGTGGGCCCATCGGCTCCGTCCGTCTCGATGTAACCCGTAGGCCTTGAGACGGCGCCACAGTGTCGTCCGGCTGATCCCCAGGTGTCTGGCAGTTTCCGCCAGCTTCCAGTTGTTGGCGTCGAGCGTCTTGACGATGGCCTCCTTCTCCCGGTCGGCCAGCGTGGAGGGACCTTCGATCCCCGGGATGAACATGGCCTCCCCCAACTCAAGCGCCCCGATTCGAAGGGGACGAAGCCGACCACCCATCGCAGCCAGACGGGGCATCAGGTTGCGGGCGCTCTCTTCTCCGGGTTCTATCATGGAAGTGAGAGCCTCCCGCGCTGGCGAATTAGTGTAGAGGATTTTCCCTTCGGCATCGAACACCACGACCCCTTCGCTGAATCCGTCGAGCAGGGCCTTGGCGAGCGGGGAGAAGACGGATGGCAGCGGGGTCGGCTGGGAGTTTTCTGGCATGTCCGAATTACGGCGTGAAATGGTTGCCGGTTTCAGGACGAGACGCCGGGGACCGAATGGATCCGTCCTGGGATCACAAGTCAAATCTGATAAACAACTTAACCAGTTGGACAGGGAAATGATGTCTCGGAACGATCGGGGGCTTAGCCCGGGAATCGACATCCCGAAACCCTCGTGCCACCTAGCTATGGACGACTGAGTCGAGACCAAGAGGTACAGGATGGCTGGACTACTCGCCGGGCATCGGCTCCGCGGTCAGCTCCCGGTTCTGCAACTGTTCCCCCAGAATGACGAGCGCGAGCCCGAGAAAAATCGCGATCGCGGCTATGAGAGCCCGTGAAGTCAGGCGCTCGCCGGGGAGAACCAGCGGGGAGATGGCCGCCGTGAAGAGCGGCTGCAGGTAGATGTAGACCGCGACGAGGTTGGGAGGAACCCGCCGCAGCGCCCAGATGTTGAGGAAGTAGGCGAGGATAGTGGGACAGAGAACGATATAGCCGATGAGCAACCAGATGTGCGAAGCGATCATGGTCGGATGCATCCCGGAGAACGAGGCCAGGCCATACGGGAGCACGCCAAGCGCTCCGAAGAGCATGACGTAGTAGCTGGCCGTGAGCGGCGTGTGGCGCTCGAACAGTGGCTTGGAGTGCACCAGGTACAGAGAGTAGCACACCATCCCCAGGAGGATGAGGGCATTCCCGAGGGCGGTTTCGGGGGCTAAGGAGAGCCGGTCGGGGCCGATCAAATACACTGCGCCGGCGCCGGCCAATCCGATGCCGAGGAACTTGAGCGCCGAGGGTGGCTCCCGCCGGGCGATGAGCGACTCCAGAACCGTAAAGACCGGGATGGTCGTCACCAGAATCGTGGCGTTCACCGCCGTGGTGTGCCCGAGACCGAGCAGGAACAGCGTCTGGTTGGCGCTGACGCCAAGAAACCCGAACAGGGCAAACCGACGAAGGTCATGCCGGTCTCGCACCCGAGGGTGTCCGAATCCGCGGTGCACCAGGAACAGCACCAAGGCCGCTCCGGTGACCCGAACCAGGACCAGAAAACCGGGCGGGATCTCCCGCAGCACAATTCGGCCGACGATGGCCAGACTCCCCATGAGCAACTGGACCAATGCCAGCACGAGGACGACAGCGACTTGCAAGGTGGTAGACCTTTGCTAAATTGACTGACCGGCCAGTCAGTTTCTGCTAACTGCCACAAACTATGAAATCACAGATACTTGAACGAGCAATTTCGGTTCTTCGTCGGCGCGGACTCCACCTCTGGTCGACCGCGGTCGTGGCCCGGGAAGCCGGCTGCGCCAAGGGTCTCGTTCACTATCACTACCGAACCAAGTCCGAGCTTCTCGCCCGGGTGGCCGACACTCTCAAAGCCAAACGGCTAAAGGCCCGGCTCGAGGCGCTTGCCCCGGGGGGTGCCTCCGCGCTCGATCAGCTCTGGAACGCGGTGCGCGAGGAAGTGCGCTCCAGAGACTTCGAAGCGTGGGCGGCGTTGCTCGCCTGGCCCGATTCGCGGGTCCGTCAGGCTCTGCGGCCCACGGAGGACGAGTTCAGCTCACTGGGCCGGGCCGCCGCGCTGGCACTCGAACTCCAGCCCTCCAGCCCGGAAGAACTGGGCCGGGTCGTCGACGCGGGGCTTAGTGGCTTCCAGATCGGGCTCCTCCGCAACGACGTCGCCGACGCGGTGCGGGAGGCCTATGATCGATTCTGGCTGGGGCTGATCGGGTGAACCGAGCTGGTGAGCCATCAGTCAGCCGTCCCTTCACAGCCGTCAGCGACGGCGTTTCCGAGGTGAGTGAAATCTCCGATGATCTTGTTGCTTTTCTCGGGGCAAATCCCGGAGTCGCTCGCGCGCCTCACTCAGGGAGTCCGCCCGGATAGCGGGATGCCGTCCGCGCACCACCGTAAAACGGATCGGGCGGTCGAGCGGCGGCAGCTCACGGTCCTGCAGTCGCCGGGCTTGGCCCTCGCGCAATCTGAGCCGCACTACGCCGCCCCCCTCCTCGACTTCGTAATCCAAGGGTACCGCATCGCCCAGCACTCTGACCGACGATGGGAGCGTGGCGAGCGCCTCTCTACTCTCCGCCGGAACCAACGCCGCCACGTCGAGGGTCAGCCGGGCGAAGAGAAATGACTCCCAGCTGGTCACCTCGCTCAGCTGGTGCAGCAGTTCCGCCTGCAGGGTGTCGCGGTCGATTCCGGGCAGCGCGCCACCCGAACGACGCCAGAGTTCACCCAGCTCTTCCAGCGCTCGCCTGACCCGTCCCTGGCTGGGATGGACGGTTCCTCCGGCCAGGATTGCTTCGACCAGAGCTTCCCGAACCACCGGCTGCAACTCCGTGGGTGCCTCGCCGGCCAGTGCCTCCGCGACACTCTCCAACTCGAACCCGAAGTAGGCCAGTTTCCGCACCACCACCAGGTGTTGGTGCTTCCGCGGTCCCGCCACCTCCACCCGAGGGCTGCTCCGGCGCGCATAGCGCCGCACAAGGTCATAGCCGATCGTGCTGCCTTCGATGGCGGCGCGCGGGGTCCCGAACCGATCGGCGAAGAATCGGAGATTTCCCGCCACCGCGCCCCAGGACCCCGCCACTGAGGTGCGCGACACCCGGGCCTCCTGTCCGTCAGCGGTGTGTTCGTCGATCACCAGGTCGAAAGGCATGATCCGAGCGAGAAGGTCGGTCCAGAGCCGCTGTACCTCTCGGCTGGCATAAGGGAGCTCTCGCGGGAGCGGAAGGTCGAGCGAGCGGTATACCGATGCGGTGCCCAGCGCGATGTCCTCGATCGCCTTGACCAGCACGCCGCGACGCTCTGCCCATTCCTCGAGCCTCTCTTCGAAGAGGTGCCGGGGCAGGCCGTAGACCTCGCCTAGAAATCCATGCTGATTCACCGCCTCGGCATAGAGGTTGTAGGCGGTGAGATGGTCACTGCCGTTCACTTGGACCCCGTGGAGGTCACGTTCATCTCGGGTCATCCGGTGGAGCGACTCGATGTTGGAACAGGTGGCAACGATGGGCGTCAGCGCGGAATCGGCGTGGACCAGCAGTTCTCCCCACGCTCGTTCGACCGGCAGCGCCTCGACCTTGCGCCCGTATTCGGTCAGCCGGCCCTGGTCGATCATCCCCCGGTCGGTCAACAAGTCGAGCGCCCGCCGATAGGCGGTCCGGTCGAGCGGCACCGGAAGGTCGAGATCTCGGGCGTCGACACCGAGCGCGGCGCAGGTGATGGCCACCCGCTCGGCGTCCCCGGCCAGCTGGAATTCGGGAGGGGTGGGGCGCAATTCTTCAAAGACCAGGTCGCGGTCGGTGAGAATCACGACCTCTCCATTGGCTACTCGGCCGTGCACCCGGCCCGCCATCTGAAGGATTTCGTTGGCTCCCAGGTAGAGCCGGTGGAGAACGTTCCGGCCCCGGTCGACAACGTTGCCGTAGCGCGCGTCATAGATGATCACGGTGTCGAGCCCGCGCACATTGAGCGCGGATTGACCCGCGGCGGTCATCGCCAGGAGAAACGGCCGTTCGGCCTCGCCCTCGAGGAAGGGACGGATGACCCGGATCGGCTCGCCGCCGTGATAGAAGGCGGCGTTGAGACGGGGCCAACGCTCCCCCAGTCCCTTCGCCAGGTTCTCGACCTCGGCGCGAGTGGGGACAAAGACCGCCACCCCGCGCTTGTCCTTGATGACGCGGCGGAGATAGCGGTCGTCGAGGAACTCTTCCGCCTTCTGGGCCACCACCCTGACCTTGGCCTTGAGGGCGGGATCGAACGCGGTGGTTTCGAGCACTTCCGAACTTGCCAGATAGGTCGCGTAGAACGTGGGATCCACGGTGGCGCTCAACCAGATGAACCGGCAAGCTGCGCGTTTGCCGAGGGCCAGACAGAGCTCCAACTCGGCGGAGGTCTGGTGGATCTCGTCCACGATCACGGTGTCGCGGCCGGTGATGAGGTCGTCCTGAAACCAGCGGCGCGCAATGCCGGTGGTAACGATGACGAGGTTCCAGCTCGGCGTCTCGGGCGTGGCCTCGCGTTCCCGGTTGACTACACCCACTTTGAGCGGTTCACCAAGGATGGATTCGGCAATGGGACGAATGCCCAGGGTCTTTCCGGTGCCGGTGCCTGCCACGATCCCGAAGGCTTTCCCGGCCCCGGCCCATTCCCGGATCTCGCCGCCGTGTTCCCGCTCGAGCACAGTATCGAGGTGAAGGCCCAGGGCCAGCTCAATGGTCTCGCAGGCGGCGCGGGTCGGGGCGATGACGATGATGCGCCCCTTGGGATGGGGCGCTCGCTTGTAGGCCTCGGGATCGGGCGGGAGTTGGTGGTTGCGGGTGGGGATCACCGGGGGAAGGAAAATGAGGGAATCGGGGAAAAGCAAAGATCCCCGACCTCTCGGGGATCTCAGCCGCCAAACGAAGGGTCACTGTTCCAGCCGAGGCTACTGTGTGGAAGTTGGGAAGGGTTTGCGCGCGATACCTGTGCGTGGAAGACCGCAATTGGAATTCACCGTCGTGTAGAGGAAGCTTTCGGCGAGTTGGCCGCTGGGCAGGGATCGCAATTCATTGTGACAGAAGACACCGACGCCGCTGATCGTCTCGA
>JBGPJS010000046.1:0-13803 GCA_041485505.1 Gemmatimonadota bacterium
CTCCCGTTGCGCCTGTGGAGCGCCGGCTGCGCCTCAGGGGAAGAACCCTACACCCTCGCTATTCTCCTGCGGGAGTTCGGAGCCGCGCGGGCCCACATCCTGGGCACCGACCTCTCGCGGGCCGCCTTGGCGCGCGCGCGCCGGGGCCTCTACTCCCGGTGGTCGTTGCGCGGAGTGCCGGAGGAGGTGCTCCGGTCCCACTTCGTGGCGATGGCCGACCGCTTCGCCCTTCTCCCCGCGTTGCGCGAGGCGGTGGAGTTCCGCTACCTCAACCTCGCGGAAGATGCCTATCCCTCCCTCGCCTCCGGCATATGGGGGATGGACCTGATCCTCTGCCGAAACGTTCTGATCTATTTTGACCCGGAGACGATCGCCCGGGTCGCCCGCCGCCTGATCGACTGCCTGAGCGGTGAAGGATGGCTTCTGCTGGGTAGCTCCGATCCTCTCCTCACCGACATCGTGCCCTGTGAAGTCGTGGTCACCCCCGCGGGTCTGGCGTACCGTCGAGCCGGCGTCGCCACTTCGGTTCCCGTGATGGGCGCGCCGGAGCCCCCAGAGATCTCCACCGAGCCCGAGCTGGTATCGAAGCCCGTGGCCCCCCTCCCGAGCCCGCCCCTGCCGGAAGAGTCCCCGGCGCCCCATCCCGATTCCGACGACTTGGTCGAGGCCTCCCGCTGCTACGCGGCCCGAGACTACCGGCGCGCGGCCGACCTGGCGGGCCGGGTGGCGTTGGCCGATGGCCTCGACCCCGCGCCATGGATCGTTTGGGTGCGGGCCCTCGCCAACCGGGGCCAGCTCGATGAAGCCGGCCGAGCCTGTGCCGCGGGGCTCGACCGGCACCGTACCTCGGCCGAGCTGACCTATCTACATGCCGTGCTCCTCGCCGAGGCTGGTCACCACGCCGAGGCCGCGGCTGCGGCCCGCCGTGCGCTCTATCTCGACCGCAGCCTGGTCGTCGTCCATCTGGCGCTCGGAGGGGCCCTGGTCAGGCTGGGTGATATCAATGGCGCCCGTCGGGCGCTGCGCAATGCGGAGAGTCTGCTCGCGGCCCTGTCACCCGAGACCATCGTGCCTGCCTCCGATGGCGCGCCGGCGGGACGGCTCGCCGAAATGGCGCGGGTGCAGATGCAGCTCCTGCGAGGCGAGGCCGCCTGATGGCCTTGGCGCGAAGTGCCCCGCGGGGTCCGGTGGACTGGACCGAGATCCGGCGCCGAATGGAGACGGTGGGCCGGGAGCTGACCGGACCCGGAGAGGTGGCTCCGGGACGGGCCCAGGCGATCCTGGAAGAACGGGCCCGGAGGCTGGCGCGCCCCGCCACCCCGGCCTCAGTCGGCGAGCGGCTCGACACCGTCACCTTCGCGCTGGCCAACGAGATCTATGGTATCGAATCGCGGTACGTGCTCCAGGTGTTCCGGTTGCTGGACCTGGTTCCGCTTCCGGGGGCCGAGCCGCCGGTGATCGGGGTGACGACCTGGCGGGGCGACCTGCTCACCATTCTCGACCTCCGGACCGTGCTGGGCCTTCCGGTTGCCGCGCTGAACGACCTGAGCCGGGTGATCGTGCTGGGCACCGAGCGTCCGGAGTTCGGGGTACTGGCCGATGCGGTCCTGGAGCTGGTCTCGCTTCCGGTGACGGAGGTGCGTGTGACCCCGGATGGCCTGGGGCCGAAGCAGGACTATGTGCGCGGCGTGACTGCCGACGCGGTGCTCGTGCTCGACGCGGGGAAGCTGCTGGGGATGCACACCTGACGTGGCGCCGCAACGCCTCGTCCAATGGGAGGGCAAGAGATGAAATGGGCCATCGGCAAGAAGATCTCAGCCGGCTTCAGCCTTTGCATGGTGATCGTCGTGGGGCTCGGCGTGGTCTCCTATCGCAGCTCGAGCTTTCTCTTGCAGACCGGCCAACAGGTGACCCATACCCACGACGTGCTCCGGCAGATCCAGCTAGTCCTCTCCACCCTCAAGGACGCGGAGACCGGCCAGCGCGGTTACCTCCTCACCGGGGCCGACCCGTTTCTGGAGCCCTATACCGCCGCGTTGCAGCAGATAAACCCCGAAGTCGAGGCACTTCGAAGCCTGACGGCGGACAATCCGGCCCAGCAGCGCCGACTGGACACGTTGCAGCCGTTGATAAGGACCAGGCTGCAATCGCTGCAGGAGACCATCGACCTCCGGCGCCAGCGCGGGCCCGAGGCCGCCATCACCCGGGTAAAGAACGAAAGCGGCAAGCGGCTCATGGATGACATCCGCCAGGTGATGGCTGACATGGAGGCCGAGGAGCGTACCCTGCTGGACCGGCGCTCCGCGGAAGCCAGTGCGACCGCGAGCAGAACTGCGTTGACCATCGTTCTCGGCACCGCACTGGCGCTCGCGGTGGTGGTGATTGCGTCCGTCGTCCTGACCCGAGCGGTGAGCGGCCCGCTGCAGGAAACCACCGCGGTGCTGGCATCGGGAGCGGCGGAGATTCTCGCCGCAACGACCCAGCAGGCCTCCGGAGCGACCGAGACCTCCGCGGCGGTCGCCGAAACAGTGGCCACGGTCGACGAAGTGGCCCAGACCGCTGAGCAGGCGGCCCAGCGCGCCAAGGGAATCGAGAAGGCGAGCCGCCAGGCGCTAGAGGAGTCGGTCGCCGCCATGACGGCGGTGAAGGAACAGGTGGAGGCGGTGGCGGAGAGCATCCTGGCGCTGGCGGAGCAGGCCCAGGCCATCGGCGAGATCATCGCCACCGTCAACGACATCGCGGAGCAGACCAATCTCCTGGCGCTCAACGCGGCAGTCGAAGCGGCGCGGGCGGGGGAGCAGGGCCGGGGGTTCGCGGTCGTGGCCGGCGAGGTGAAGAGCCTCGCTGAGCAATCGAAGAAGTCCACCGTGGAGGTGCGCCGGATACTGAGAGAGATCCAGCGGGCCACCAGCGCGGCGGTGATGACCACGGAACAGGGGACCAAGCAGGTCGCGGCGGCGACCAAACAGGTGACGGAGGTGGTGGGTGGCGCGGCGCAGGCCGCCGCGCAGATCGTGGCTTCGGCGGGCCAGCAGTCGGCCGGTATGACCCAGATCCGGCAGGCGATGGGCAGCATTCTGGAAGCGACCCAGCAAAGCCTGGCCTCAACCCGGCAGGCCGAGCGGGCCGCCCAGGACCTGAACGCCGTGGGGGCCAAGCTGCTCGAGCTGGTCGGCGGCAACCGGCGGGAGCCGGCGTGGGTGGCAAATCGATGAGTGAGCCGCTGGCCCCAGGGGAGGCGCCATGCACTGGACCGTGAGTCGCCGGATCGCAGCGGGCTTCGCGGTGGGGCTCGTTCTCATCGCCGCCGTCCTGACGGTGGGAATGGTCACGGGCCGCCGCATCGCGCAGCGATACGAGAAAGCCCAGCAGGACGTCTTCTCAGGGCTGGTCCCTTCACTACAGGCAGAGGCAGCGTTCCTGTTCGCGGGCCATGGTTTCCTCGGCTATCTCGCGACCCGCAAAGAGTACAACCTGGGAGTGCGCGATAGCCTCGTCACCGAGACCCGCGCCATCATGACAGCCCTGCGAGACTCGGCCGTTACCTCCGAGACTCGCGCCACCTGGAGCACCGCCCTGACTGGGCTGGCCCAGTGGGATGAGGCGACCAAGGCCGCGATAGGCGCGTTGCAAGCCGGACGTCAGGATGAAGCCAACCGCATCCGGGAGATGAACGTCGTTCCGGTTCGAGAAGTGACGCGCGCCGCCATTCATCAAGGCATGCAGTACGCCTTTCGAGCAGCAGACGAGGCCTCGCGTTCCAGTCGTGGAATCGCGACCACGATGGAACGCATGCTCCTCGCGGGTGGCATCCTGGCGATCGCCTTTGGCCTTCTCACCGCCACGCTGCTCAATCGGGCCGTCTCGATTCCACTACAGGAAACGAGCAACGTTCTTGCATCCGCGGCGGCAGAGATCCTGGCCGCAACCACCCAGCAGGCCTCGGGGGCCAAGCAATCCTCGGCGGCGGTAACCGAGACGGTGACCACGGTGGACGAAGTGGCGCAGACCGCCGAACAGGCCGCGGAACGGGCCAGGACCGTGGCCGACTCCGCCCAGCGGGCGGCAGAGATCGGCAAGGCCGGCCGCCAGGCGGTTCAGGACTCGACCATGGCGATGACGGCGGTGAAGGAGCAGGTGGAGGCGGTGGCGGAGAGTATCCTGGCGCTTGCCGGGCAGGCCCAGGCCATCGGGGAGATCATCGCCACCGTGAGCGACATCGCGGAACAGACCAATCTGCTGGCGCTGAATGCTGCGGTCGAAGCGGCCCGCGCGGGAGAACAGGGCCGCGGCTTCTCGGTGGTGGCGGGGGAGGTAAAGAATCTCGCCGAGCAGTCGAAGAAGGCGACCGTCGAGATCCGGCGGATTCTGGGGGAGACCCAGCGAGCCACCAGCGCGGCGGTGATGACCACCGAACAGGGTCGCAAGCAGGTCACAGCCGCCTTCCGGCAGGTGGCGCAAGCCGGTGAGACCATTCGGGCCCTGGCCGACGCGGTGGAGGAGGCCGCCCAGGCCGGGGTGCAGATCGTCGCCTCTGCCGGCCAGCAAGCGGCGGGCATGACCCAGATCCGGCAGGCCATGGCCAGCATCCAAGAGGCGGTGCAGCAGAACCTGGCCTCGACCAGACAGGCCGAGCGCGCCGCGCAGGATCTCACCGTCCTGGGAGGCAATCTGGTGAATCTCGTCGGGGAGAACCGACGGGAGCCCGCGCGGCTAGTGGCGCGGAGATAGCGGCATGGGTGTCATGATCCAGGCGAGAATCCTCCTCATTGAGGACAGCTCCACCTATGCCGAACTCGCGACCATGCTGCTGACCCGGATCGGCTGCACCGTCACCCGGGCCTCCACGGCGGAGGATGGCCTTCGCATGGCCCGGGAGGAAACGCCCGACCTCATCCTGATGGACATCAACCTGCCCGGTATGGACGGCTTCCAGGCGGTGCGGGTGCTCCGGCAGGACCCCCGCACTCGGCAGATCCCCACGGTAGGGCTGACGGGTGATCGGGTTTCGAGCGAGGAGGAGCATCTGAAGGCGCGTGAGGCCGGCTTCGATGCCTACGCCGAGAAGCCGATCGACTCCACCAGGCTCCGCGACATTGTCGAGCCACTGCTCGGCTGGCCCCCCCACTCCGTGCCGCGGAGATGACCAGGGACCAATCGGCTGCCCGGCTGCTGGCGACATTCATCGGCGAACTCGAAGAGCAGGTTCGCGTGATGAACGCCGATCTGCTGGCGCTGGAGACCGAGCCAACCGACGCCGAACGCCTGAAGTCGCTGTTCCGGGTCGCCCACACCCTGAAGGGTGCCGCCCGCGCGGCCGGCGTACCGCCGATCGAGCAAACCTGCCACACTCTCGAGGCGTTGCTGGCCCAAGCCCGCGACGGGAAGCAGCGCCTGACGGTCGACGATTTCGCTCTGCTCTTTCTGGCCGCCGATGCTCTGGGGGACGCCGGTCAGCGCCTCCGGGCCGGTCGTGACCTGGAGGGCTCCTCACTCGCCGCGCTCCGGGCCCGGCTCAAGCGGCGCGAGGAAAAGGCCCCCAGCCGGACCGCAGCACGACCGGAACTCGTCACCCGGCCTTCCGCGGCGAGCCCGCCACCGCAACAGGAGCGCGCCGAGGGCCAGGTACGAGTGGAGCCCGAGAAGCTCGATGCCCTGCTCGCGGCCAGCGGACAGCTGACGGTGGCGGGCGGTTCCGTCACCGGCCGGCGGGCGGCGCTCGAGGCATGGCACCAATTCGCCGACCGCTGCGCGACCGACTGGACCCGCACCGACCACCGCATCCGTCTCGCCCTGGAGCGCTCGGGTGCCCCGCCGGCGCTGCTGCAGGCGGTGAGCGGAATGCGGGAGAATCTGCGCCGCCTCGCGCACGACGCGGGAGGGCTCGCCGCCGAAGCGGCCAGCGATGCGCGGGCCCTTTCTCAGGCCACCGACGAGGTGGCCGCCCGGGTCCGGCAGCTGCGCATGCGGCCCTTCGCCGAGGCCTACGAAGCGCTGCCGCGAGTGGTCCGGGATGTGGCCACCTCGGCCGGCAAGGAGGTGGACCTGGAGATGCTCGACGGCGCCGTCGAGGTGGACCGCGTCGTGTTGGATGGCCTGCGGGAGACCCTGACCCAGCTGGTGCGCAACGCGGTGGACCACGGGATCGAGTCGCCCGACCAGCGGGAGCGATCCGGGAAGCCCCGCCGCGGAAAGTTGAGCCTGTCGGCCGCACTCCGCGGCGATCGGGTCAGCGTGACCCTCTCGGATGACGGGGCGGGTCTCGACCTGGCCGCCATCCGGGCTCAGCTCCAGCGTCGCGGCCTGCCCATCCCGCCGGACGAGCGAGAACTGGTCCGGGCCCTCTTCGAAGGCGGCTTCTCCACCCGGGCGGAGGCCACCACCATTTCAGGCCGCGGCGTGGGCCTCGATATCGCCCGAGCCGCGGTCGAACGCATTCGCGGGACTGTGGAGGTGACCTCGGAGCCGGGTCGCGGCACCAGCTTCACCATCGAGTGCCCTCCCACCCTCGCCACTATCCGCGCCCTGCTGGTGCGGGTGGGCCCTCAGGTTATCGCCATCCCCACGACCAGCGTCGAACGGCTCATCCGGGTGCGGCCGGAACAGATCAAGCACGCCGAAGGCCGCGACGTGGTCGTGACTGAGGAGGCGCCGGTCCCGCTGGTCCCTCTTGGGAGGCTGCTGCCTCCGTTGGTCGAGCGGCCGCCGGCGGGACCCCTCTCCGTCATCCTCCTCAGCGCTGGCGGGCGGCGGCTGGCGGTCGCCGTGGATGAGCTCGTCGCCGAGCAACAGGTCGTGCTCCGGCCCCTAAAGACTGGTCGGCGGCCGCTCCCCTATGTGAGCGGGGCGGCCATCATCGGCATGGGCCGGGTGGCGCTGGTGCTCAATCCGACCTCGGTGATCACGGCCGGGCTCGCTCCGGGAACCACCCTCGGGTCCGCCGTCGCTCCGGCGACACCCGCCCGGGAAGCCCGGCGGCGGATTCTCGTGGTGGACGACTCGATCACCACCCGAGCCCTGGAGCAGAGCATCCTCGAATCCGCCGGTTACGACGTCGTGACCGCGGTGGACGGCGCCGACGGGTGGAAAGTGCTGCAGGAAAATGGCTGCGATCTGGTGGTGAGCGACATCGAGATGCCCCGCATGGACGGGTTCGCCCTGTGCCTGGCGATCCGGGCCTCGAAGCGGTTCAAGGAAGTGCCGGTCGTCCTGGTGACCGCCCTCGAGACTCCGGAACACCGTGCCCGCGGGCTCGACGTGGGAGCGGATGCCTACATCGGGAAGTCGAGCTTCGATCAGAAGAATCTGCTGGACACCATCCGCCAGCTGGTCGGCCAGGAGGGGCAGTGATTCGAACCCTGATTGCCGAGGATTCGGCCACAGTACACGCGCTCCTGGTTGAAATTCTGGAAAGCGATCCGGAAATCCGGATCGTCGGCCACGCCCGCCATGGGGCCGAAGCGGTCGAGCTCGCCTGCCGCCTCAAGCCTGATCTCATCGTGATGGATGTCCACATGCCGGTGATGGGCGGCCTGGAGGCCACCGAGCAGATCATGCATCGGGCCCCGACGCCGATCCTCATCGTGTCCTCGAGCTCCAGCGGGCGGGGGGTGGGGCTTTCCCTGGATGCCACCCGAGCCGGGGCGCTCATGGTCGTCGCGAAACCCGACGATCCCCGATCGAACCGCTTTGATGAGCGCCGGGCGGAGCTGCTGGCGATGGGGAAGGCTATGTCGAGGGTGAAGGTGGTTCGCCACTGGGCGGCGCAGCCCCGTGCGGTCCAGCCCGCTCCCGCCCTCCCGAACGCCCCGGGAGCGCCCGTCCGTGTCGTCGCGATCGCCGCCTCGACCGGGGGGCCGGCCGCCCTGCACCGGGTCTTCGGCGCCCTCCCCCGCCATTTTGCCGTCCCCATCCTCGTGGTTCAACACGTCGCGGCCGGCTTCGTTGCCGGGCTGGCCGAATGGTTGTGCGCCAGTTGTAACCTCGAGGTGAAGGTGGCTGAGCCCGGGGAACTCCTCCGGGCGGCCACTGTCCTGCTGGCCCCGGACGGTTTGCAGTTGGGCGTCAGTCCGGGGGGTCGGGTGGTGCTCACCGATTTGCCGCCGGTGAACGGATTCCGCCCTTCAGGGACCCACCTCTTCGAATCAGCGGCGCGGGCCTACGGGTCCTCGGTGGTCGCGATGATCCTCACGGGCATGGGGAACGATGGGGTCGATGGACTCAAGGCCGTCAAAGCCGCGGGCGGGCAGGTGCTGGCCCAGGACGAGACGACTTCGGTGGTCTATGGTATGCCGCGCGAAGCGGTGGTGGCCGGGGTGGCCGACGCGGTGCTGGGAATCGATGAAATGGCGCCCCGCCTGGTAGAACTCGTCGCTGGAGGAAATCATGTCGGCGCGCGTCCTGATCGTTGAGGACAGCCCCACCCAGGCCGCCGCGCTCCACGCGCAGCTGGAGGAGGAGGGATACGACGTCACGGTGACGGCGACCGGCGAGGCGGGTCTGGCGCAAATGGACCGGTCTCGATTCGATGCGGTGATCAGCGACGTCGTCATGCCGGGGACCATGAACGGCTACGATCTGTGCCGGAACA
Source organism: Gemmatimonadota bacterium (assembly GCA_041485505.1). Taxonomy (GTDB): domain Bacteria; phylum Gemmatimonadota; class Gemmatimonadetes; order Gemmatimonadales; family GWC2-71-9; genus JBDUEA01. Next base: position 8,591 of record JBGPJS010000046.1, read on the forward strand.
TCAAGTCCGGACCCCACAAGGAGACCCCGGTCGTCCTGCTCACCAGTCTCACCGATCCGCTCGACATCATCCTCGGGCTGGAGTGTGGAGCCGACAACTTCCTGATCAAGCCCTACCAGACGGACCATCTGCTGGATCGTCTCAAGACCCTGCTTGGCACCCGGGCGACCCGGACCCACTCTCGGCTGCGCATGGGCGTGGAAGTCGTCTTCATGGGCCGGGAGTTCACTATCACCTCCGAGCGGGAGCAGATTCTCAACCTCCTGATCTCGACGTTCGAGGACGCGGTGCGGCAGAACCAGGAGCTCCGGCGCCGGGAAGAGGAGTTGGAGACCGCAAGAGAAGAGCTGGCCCGCTACGCCGGGACCTTGCAGGAGCGCCTCCACCACGTACTCGCCTCGACGCCCGCCGTGATCTATTCCGGCGCGGTCAAGGGAGAGACCTTTGCCCCCACCTGGATCAGCGAGAATGTGGTTCGCCTGACCGGCTTCACCGTGGAGGAGGCCCTCGAGCCGTCGTGGTGGGCGGATCACCTCCATGCCGAGGACCGGAATCGCATCCTGGCGGAGATGCCCGCGGTTCTGCAACGGACCGAATCCATCCTCGAATACCGATTTCAGCAGAAGGAGGGGGCCTACCGCTGGGTTCGGGACCATACCCGGCTGATCCTGGGCCCGGCCGGCCAGCCGTCGGAAATCGTGGGGGCGTGGGTCGACATCACCGACGAGCGACAGCTGGAGGAGCAGGTGCGGTTGTCGCAGAAGATGGAGGCCATCGGCACCCTCGCCGGCGGAGTGGCGCACGACTTCAACAACCTCCTCGCCGTCATCCGAGGAACCGTAGATCTTGCCCTGGTGGGGCTGGCGCCGGATGCCCCAGTGAGGGAAGACCTGGGGGAGATCGCGGAAACGGTCGATCGGGCCACCGTGCTCACCCGGCAGTTGCTCGCCTTCGGGCGCAGACAGGTACTGGAGCCCCGCGCGTTGGACCTCAACGCGCTCGTCTCCGACACCGTCAAGATGCTGACCCGCATCATGGGGGAGGACATCCGGCTGGCCGCGAGCCAGACTCCGGAAGCCCTCACCGTACATGCCGACCCGGGACAGCTCGACCAGGTGCTCATGAATCTCGCGGTCAACGCGCGGGACGCCATGCCGCTGGGTGGCGAGGTGACGATAGCGACGGAACGAGTCGACATCGGCGAGGACTTCTGCGCCTCTCATCCCTGGGCCCGGCCGGGTAACTACGCCCGGGTCACCGTGAGCGACACCGGCACCGGGATGGATGCCGCTACCCAGTCGAGAATCTTCGAGCCGTTCTTCACCACCAAGGAGATGGGTCGCGGTACCGGCCTCGGGCTCGCGGTGGTGTATGGAATCGTGAAACAGCACGGCGGGATGATTCACGTCTACAGCGAGCCGGCCAAAGGGACCGCCTTTCGGATCTATCTCCCGATCCACACCGCCGCTCCGGAGCCGATCGCCCTGACCCCCTCGGCACCGGCGCGAGGAGGCACCGAAACCATCCTGCTGGCCGAAGATGACGCGGCCCTCCGGGTGACCGCGACCCGGCTGCTGGAGCAGTTAGGGTACCAGATCATCGCGGTGCCGAACGGCCATGAAGCGGTGCGGGTTCTGCGGGAGCGCGGCGACAGCATCCAGCTGGCGGTCATCGATGTCGTCATGCCCGGAATGGGGGGGCACCGGGTCTTTGAGCAGGTCCACGCCGAACATCCGGGCCTCCGGTTCATCTTCACCACCGGTTACAGCCCCGGCACCTCCCACACCGAGCCGATACGGACCCTGCCCGCGGAAGTTCTGGCCAAGCCCTACGGTCTCCAGGCCCTGGGACAGGTGGTGCGGCGGGCGCTGGATGCAGGGCCGCGGTTGGTGTAAAGCTCCGCCGTTCGGGCTCGAGCCGCAACTAACGGCAAGAAACGGCATCGTCGGTCTGGGCTCCGTCGCCCTGGCGGTCCACCTGACCTGGGACTCGCTCAAGTTAGATGGCATCCGACAGTTGGCGCGCGGGGACCCGCCACTGAGAAAGCTCAGTTGTGTTGTGAGTTTCTCACAATAGAGGGGCCCCGAAGGGCCCCTCAGACGTGCGACTCAGCGGCGCCAACAGGCCTCGGCGCTCATAGTATCGCACCGTTTCCAAGACTTACTCCGCCCCGCTTCGCCAGCCGACCAACGGTGAATGCTTCCATACAAGCTCGAGCTGTGGCCGGCTTCGCGACCCAGCGGCCCCTGGGCGGGCAGCCGGCATCCTGGGCCCGGCCTTACCCTGCTTTCCCCGGCGCCACTTTACGGTCTTCGCCACCTTCGAAGTAGGCATAGTTCTTCCTGGTGAAGCTCGCCCACTTTTCAGGGACATCCTCCTCGGTGAAGATGGCGGTCACCGGGCACTCCGGTTCGCAGGCGCCGCAGTCGATGCACTCCTCCGGGTGAATGTAGAGCTGGTCCGGCCCCTCATAAATACAGTCCACCGGACACACATCCACGCATCCTCTATCCAGCACGCCGATACAGGGTTCGGCAATGATATACGTCATAGTCGCTCCATGGTTCGCAGGCTATTCCGCTCCTGCGGTTCGATCCGGCGGGTTCATAGTAGGTAGCTCCCTCCGACCCGTCAACCTTGATGTCCAGGGGTTCCCGGACCAGGGGCCCGTTGGGTGTGGCTTTATGTTGGTCCTCCCGTCCCACTGCTTGGTGGAGGGGCTACTTCAGGACTCGGAGTCTTGCACTTGCACCATTCGATGCGCGCGATGGTCGAATGAACGTCGAGAGTCCCCTTGATCGGTTTGTTGCAATTGGCGCAAATAGACATGGCGTTCACCTCATCGCTGTGGGTTTGCGCTGTCCCTCGCCACCCATCCCCGGAGCACGACCAGCCCCGCGGCTGATGCAATATGAGGTCAGGAGCCTGGAATCTCGATAGATGACAGAAAAGTCCTGGAGAGTGGGAGACTCGGGGTGGAGGGCGGCGATGGGATCCGGCTTCACCCCTAGCGCCCTGCCAGCCCACCGGTACATTCCCCCCACTCACTACCGACTCGGGAATGGTCTCCGTGTCCTCGCGCCAGCACCGCGGTACCTATGTCGATCCGGCCGGCAACCGGTGGGCCGCGGTGTGGTCGTCCGGGGTGAAAAACGCCGTCATGACGCCCCTCTACCTGCGTCCCATCGAGGAGGGCCCCGGTCCCGCGACCCATACCGTCACGCTGGTCTGTTCGGCCAAGGAGGTCCGGCTCTACCTCCGCCTGGGATCCCGAATCCCCATGCCGTGCCAGGCGGACCAGGTGGTTGTGCTATGAGCGTAGAACGGATCCTGGACAGCTTCGAGTTCGAATGGGGCGGACAGCCCTATCGGGCGGAGCTGCGACAGCCCGCCGGATCGACTGCTTCCACCGCGGCGATCTGGGTCCTCTGCCAGGAGGGCCGGCACGCCACGGCCTTCGTGGCGCGGCAGGGCGAGACCCGCACCTCGGTCCGACTGGCGCTCATCCGGCAGATTCGGCGGTATCACTCACCCAAGACCCGAGTTCGATAGCCCCCCCGCTCGCCACTGCCTGTACTTCCTCTCCAACCTCAGCTCGCCGGCCTCGAACCGCCGAGTAACCGGTTTGCTCTCCCTCTGTCTCGTGGTTTGCTCCAGGAAAGCACCCCTCTCCCGCGTGCGGGAGAGGGGTAGGGGTGAGGGTTCATGCTGTCTTCGTGGTGCTCCCATCCATAGCCATCGTACCTGCCGCCGTTCCCGCCGCTACCGCCCCTCCCGCCTTTACCGCCTTTTTCTGATCCGGCCCTGCCACGTTCTTGGCACTCCTCCACGCCGCCAACTGTTCGGCGTTGTCCCGGAAACGATAGCGGTTGAGACCATCCAGCACCGTTACCAGCGCCATCAGATCACGGGTCACCGCCCCGAGATCGGCCCGGGCTCCGACGTGAGCGCGCTTCCCGGAGTGGGGCTGCTCCACGGCCTGGTCATACTCCTTGAGGGCCCGGTCCAGATCGTCGAGCAGGGTCGGCGCCATGCCGTGACGGCGGAAGAGGTCCTCCTGGGCCCGAGCCTCCTTCGCCATGGCCCGTGCCGCGGTAATCGTCCTCTCATGAGTGGCACCCTGCCTCGGGAGCCGAAATCCCTTGGCTAGTTCCGGAACTTCCTCAGAGGCAGAGAGGGCGGCTGCCACCAGAGGTGGTAGCAGATTGTCGTGCAGCCCCTGGCGTATCTCGCCCCGGCGGGCAGTGGACTTCCGGACATCGATCTCTCCCCCCCGCTGCTGGGCGGAGAGGTCCACCACCCGCTCGATCCCGCCCTCGAGCTTGGTCACGATGGTGACGTAACCCGGATCGGAGGATGGGTTGGCCTTGCTGAAGTCTCGAACGCGGGTAGCCGTGTCGAGCCTCTGCCGTGTTTCGGCGTCCATACGACGCTCCCTTCTTCCCTGTGGGTGTTGGGCGGCGGTAGGGGCGCCGCGCCGTGAACTAACTAGGAACCCCATTACGGCAGTCCCCCAACCGCCGCCCGGCGGTCGGGGCTGGAACGCGAGGTCCGTGCCACGGGAAAAGGGGGACGGGGAACCGGGAAGGGAGATCGGGGAAAGGGCACCAATCTCGAGCCGTCGGGCTGGGATTTCGAGTAGCTCGGCTCGGACATCGAACCCTCGGGCACGGATGTCGGACCTTCGGCCAGGAACATCGGACCTTCGGCCGCGGACGTCGGACCCTCGGGCGCGGATGTCGGGTCGTTAGCCTGGGACATTTGGCCCTCCGGCGCCGATGTCCGGCTCTCGGGCGCGGGCGTCGAACCCTCCGGCTCTGATGTCGCGTGTTCGGACGCCGAGGTCGAGCCCTCCTGTGCCGATGCCGAGCGCCCGAGCGCGAATGAGGGGCTGTCGGGCATCGATGTCGAGTAGCTCCGCCTCGATGCTGAGCACTCCGATTCGGACGGTAAGCCCAGACGATTCGATGTCGAGCGTTGTGGCACGGATGTGGGACTGGTCCGCTCGAATGCTGAGCGCTCCGGCTCGGAAGTTGAGCCCTGTGCCTTGGATGTCGAGCATTGGCGGGCGGAGGTCAAGCGATCCCACGGTAAGGGCGAACTCTCCCGAGTAGTGTGCAGATATTTGTGTAAACGAGCCGGCGTTGGCTCCAACGAAAAGGCCATCGTCTAACTTCTCTGGGAGAACAGAAAACCAACCACGGGGTGACAGC
>JBGPJS010000047.1:0-13756 GCA_041485505.1 Gemmatimonadota bacterium
AAGGTCACCCTCACTCCCCTCAAGGATCAGCAGACCCTGCCGGTGAGCGGCGGCTTCGCGGCGGGCGCGGACTTCCAACCCGCCGGGCTCCAGTTCGCGCAGCCGGTGCGGCTCGCGGCGACGCCGCTGCCGGCCCCACCGGCGGGGATGCAGCTCATCGCGGTCAGCTTCGAAGGCGACGGCGACTCGCTCGGTCTGGCCCCCCTCGCGGACAGCACCGGCACGCTGATCACCTTCCTCACCCACTTCAGCGGCGCCTCGTTCATCTTCGGCACCACGGCCGATCTCCAAGTCCTGGCGAGCCAGGTCCAGACCGGCGTCGCCAGTCAGTCCTTCCTCAATCAGCTCGCCGCGCTGGGTGCCATCAGTCCGCCTGGCAATCCTGCCGCGCTCCCGATTCTCCAGGCCTGGTTTGCCAGTGTCATCCTGCCGGGATTGCAGGGCGCCGGCACGGACGCCGAGCTGCTTCTGGCCGTGGGCGACTACGGCCAGTGGGCCGATGAAGCCTCTGGGTACCTGACCGGGAATACGCCGCTCGTCCCGCTGGGCGGTACTGCCCCACTCCAGCCGTTCCTGCCGCCATCGCTGGCCACTGAGGTGGGCCAGGCCGCGCAGGCCGCGGCGCCGGTGCTCCGGAACGCGATCGCCGGCAACAATTCCGTCTGTCTCAGCCAGCGCAGCGTCCAGGCGATTCTCAATGAGTTCTACTGGCAGGGTTACGCCCAGTACTTCAAGGTCGATAGCCCGGCCGAGCAGCTCGATCTGGCCACGATCACGGCTGCGCTGTGCGCCCGGGTCGCGGCCGACAGCATCGGGCTGGTGGACCCGCTGACGGTGGGACAGCCCGCCTCGCTCGACCTGGTGTGGGGGGTGCTGATCGGGTCCAGCCCGCCGGTGATCCCGGGAGATTTCGACATCACGCTGTCAGGAGCCAACGGCCTTAGTGTGTCGTCGCTGTCGGGGACCGGCCCGGATCCGCAAGGCGGTTCGATCAGGCAGGGCTTCTACACCACGGTGGTGACCGCGCAGCAATCCGGCACCGTGAGCGTGGACGCGCGCGCGTGCCTTGTCCTTCCCGGGACCACGACAGCGAGGCCGTTCTGCACCACCGTTCCCATCTCCCGCGGCACAGTGGGGACCAATGGGATGCCGGTCCTGGGCAACTGGACTGGCACGGCGGACCTGCTAGCGGCGGACGGATCCATCCTCCCTGGCGAGGCGGTCAATCTCTTCATCTGCCAACGTCTCGTCAGTGATCCGGTCGACACTCTCTCGATCGAGATCAGGGTTCCTCAGCCGGGCGGGTTCGGGGCCATCTTCTTCGACCAACTGGTCGGCCACATTGTGCCGGGCGACACGCTCGTCGCCACTAGTGTGTTTGACCCCCACAACGGCACCGGCCCTGGCAGCGGAGGCGGGACGCTGCATCTCGCGTTTAACGGGCAGCACCTGCTCGCAGGACCCTACCGCGCGAACCCGCTCATGCAATCACTCGTCGCGATCGACCTCCTTGAGTTCTATAACGGGACCAATCCGGCACTCGGGCTGGGATGTTTCTAGCCGGGAGAGGGAAGCGGTACGCAAGACGGTGAGCGGTGAGCAGGGAACAGGAAATGGGAGAAGGGAAGAGGGAAAAGGGAAGCGGACGTCGAACAAAGGGAGGACCCAATGCCTGGTCATTCTGTCGATCGCATGCTGAGCGGAGGAAGTATTGCCGCAATCGCGCCCTCACAGGGAGGATGTCACATGTCCCGGAGGCTTGGATCAATAGGCGCACTGCTCGCGGTGGTCCTGCTCGTGAGCTGCACCGACTCGGCGACGCCGACGAATCCCGATCGGGAGCCCGCCGCAATGCCGCCAGCCCGGGCGAGCGCCGGCGAGAACCTATCCATCAACTCGTTCTTCGGCTTCCCCTTTGCCGATACCGCGAACACGCCCAGCACCGGGGTCGCGGCGTGGCAGCTATTTCAGGCCGGTACCGGGGTGCTCTCCAATTTCACGATCCTCAACTCCACCAATCCTTCCAGCGCGGTCATCGCGACCACCCTGGGCACCGGCAACGGGATTCTCGCCATCAACAATGGAGCCGGCGGGACGGCGGGAGCCTTCACCGTCAACGGGGCCAGTAACCCCGCAACCGCGATCCAGGTCGGGACCCAGGGCACCGGCAACGCGCTCAACGCCAGTATCATCAACAGCGCGAGCACCGCGCAGGTGATCAAGGCGACGTCGAGTGGTCTCGGGTTCGTGGCGTTCCTCCAGAATACCAATCCGAGCAACACGGCCCCCACTCTCAAGGTGTTCAACTCGGGGCCCGGTGTGGCCGGCGAATTCTCCGGGCTCAACCCGGCCAGCTCCGCCCCGACGCTTTTCGCGTCGACCAACGGCACCGGGGATGCGCTCAAGGCCCAGACCAGCGGCTCCGGCTTCGCCGCCCGATTCTTCGCCCTAGGCCCCACGGGGCGCGGCGTCCTGGTGAGCACCAATGGCGGCGCCGGATTGCAGGTGATCGGCGGCAGCAAGAACGCCGTGGTCGCCACCTCCAGCGGCGCCCGCGCCCTCCACGCCGAGGAGGCCGCCGAGGTCTGGTTCACCGACTACGGCTTCGGCCAACTCACCCGCGGTCGCGCCCACTTGACCATCGACCCGACCTTCGCGGAGACGGTGCGGCTCGATCTTCCCTATCACGTGTTCCTGCAGCCCTACGGGCCGGCCCAGCTCTACGTGGAGAACCGTGGCGTGAACGGATTCGAGGTCGTGGCTCGGGATGGTGCCCAGAACGCCGAGTTCTCCTGGCGCCTGGTCGCGACTCGGCGGGGATTCGAGGGACGGCGGCTGGATCGGGCCCCCTGGGCGGATCACGACCCGAATCTGCGCTGACAGAGTGGTGCGGCGCGCCTTTCGAAATCCACGACCGGTATCGGATCGCGGTGGCGGCAACCCTGAGAATGGAGCAGAAACATATGCGGACGATGACGCCGAGGCTGGCGCTGATGGTGATGGTCGCGGGCCTCGGCTGCGGCGGTGGTGACAGCAATGGGCCCGGCGGCGGTGGGAACGGCAAGGTGACTTTGGAGGCGAGCCGTGCCGCGACCGACAGCATCGGGGCCGGCGGAGGGACGCTGTCGGCAACGGGGAGCAACGGGGTGAGCTACGCCCTCACCTTTCCGGCCGGTGCCCTCGAGACCCCGACCCGGGTCACCATGACACCGGTCAAGGCGATCAGCGGCCTTCCCGTCACTCAATTGGCCGGTGCAGTGGACCTCGAGCCTTCGGGCCTCAAGCTCGCGAAGCCCGCGGTGCTCCGAATGGTCAACGCTGGCGCGCCCGGCGCCGGCCTCGCCTCCCTCGGCTTCATCTTCGAGGGCGATGCTGACTCGGTCGCCGCCGATCTGGTGCAGGATTCGAGCGGTGTCCTCTCGGTGCTGGTGCAGCACTTCAGCGGCAGCGGGGTCGCCTTTGCCACCCTGCCACAGATCCAGACCCTGGCCTCGCCCGGCACTGCCGGCAATCAAAGCCAGACCTACATCAATCAGCTGGTCCTCCTGGCCCTGCAATCACCGCGGGACTTCACCGCCGAGGTGGCGGTCATGCGAGCGTGGATGGACAGCGTCATCGTGCCTGGGCTGACCAACGCCACCAGCGATGTCCAGTTGATACTGGCCGTGGGAGACTACAACCTCTGGACCCAGACCCAGATCGCCTTTGCCACCGTGGGGTCGGACCCGGTGTTCCAGCCTGAGCGGGATCTGGCGGCGGCAGCGGCCCTTTCCGCGCTCCAACATGCGGTGGCGGACAACAACACCATCTGCACTCAGCGCGAAGACCTCGATTTCGCCAACAACGTCCTCTTCTGGCAGACCGTGGCGGAAGATTTCGGGCTCGCCACCGGCGTCAACGGGCTGGACCGCGCCACGGTACTGGCAGGGCTCTGCATTCAGGTGCGGCTCACCGACACCACGCTCGCCGACCCGGTGACGCCCAATCAGACCCAGACCTTGAACCTCTTGGCCGGCCTCCAGTACGGGACCAACCCGCTGCTGGCCAATCAACTCTTCAGTTGGCGGCTCGATATCACCGGGTCGACGGCGGATGGGACGGTCCAGGGCGCCAGCGACAACGCCGGCGGCTTCGTGCGGACCATTGTCCCAACCGGGCAGGCGCCCCTCACCATTCTGGTCAAGGCCTGCCTGTTCGCGGCCGAAGTGCCTTACCTGGACGTGTGCGCCAGCGGGTTCCTGGTCCGCAACTTTGCCTGCAACCAGGTTTTCCAGGGTGACGTGTCGGTGTTCGGGCAGACCGACCTGGCCCCACTGGCCAACGTACGCAAGATCGATGGTGGATTGAACCTGTTCGGAGGCACCTCGGTGGTCGATCTGCCCTGCCTCGCCGAGATTACGAGTGGCATTTTCGTCACGGGCAGCCGGGCGTGGCTCAGTCCCGGCATCCTGCACTTGCCAGCGCTCACCTCGGTCTCCGGCAGTGTGCAAATCGGTGGGACCGGACTGGTATCCGCCGATCTGGGAACGGCGACGCTCGGCGATCTGGATGTCGGGGGCGCCGACCTGCTATTCCTGGCGGTCGGCGATATCGACGGGCCCAACACCGACCTCGGGATCGTCGGCACCCTCCAGCTCCCCAGGATCGATCTCGGCGGTGTCAACGTCGGCCGGGCCATATTTCAGTTCAACCATGCTCTCCATACGCTCACGATCGGAGCGCTGACCACGGGACGCCTGATTGTACAAGGGGATTCCGTCCTGACGACGCTGACCATCGGCCCGTCCACCGTGGGGGAGCTGGACCTGCGGGACAATACCGCGCTCACCAACCTGAACGGCATCTCGTCCAGCACCGACCTGAACACGCTCTTCTTTACTGTGGACCCTGGCGGTATCAGCGAGGCTGCGGCACTGGCCCTGGCCAACCGTATCACGGTACGCGGCGGCGTCTGCATGGTGGACCAGAACTTCAACCAAGTGAAGTGCTACACCGGCCCGCCGTGGCAGTGAGTTGGGAGAGTAGTGGGAGCCTGGGAATGGCAGAATGGCGGAGGGGCGGAATAACCTGCCGTCTGACTGCCCTACCGCCGTTCCGCCGGCAGCCGCACCGTGCAGGTGGTCAGAAACCCGCCTCGCACCTTGTACACCGTGGTCACCTCCAGCCGCGACGGCTGAAGGACCTGATAGAGATCCTCCGCGATCTTGGCGGTGGCGTGCTCCTGAAAGATGCCCACGTTGCGGTAACTGGTCACGTAATACTTGAGACTCTTGAGCTCGATGCACTTCGTGGCCGGGGTGTACTTCACCGTCAGCTTGGCGAAATCCGGCAGCCCGCTGTAGGGACAGACGGCGGTGAACTCGTCGGTCTCGGTGAGTATTTCCTGCTCCGGGCCGGCATACTCGAAGGTCTCCAGCACCGCCACATCGACCTGCTCCGGTCCCACGAACGGTAGGGTCCTGCCTTCGGCGATGGCCATGCCTCACTCCCCTATGATGTAAGGGCGATCCTCGTGATCGCCCCATACCCGCGCCTCATAGAATGACCTCCTCGGCCGCAAATGGGCAAGGGCTCGCCATACGGCAACCTACGGTGGCCAGCGCCGAACGCCGTCATCATTCCAACGCCACCATGGGCTCGAAAGGCGAGCGGGAGCGACTCCGAGAAGCCGCCCCCGTTTTCCGTCTTTCCCGTCCTTCCCGTCTCCACGCTACGCTCCGGACAAGCCTACTCCCTCACCAGCCCGCTCTCCAACCAGGTGAAATGATCCTCCAGCACGTGCCGAGCCGTGGTATAGGTCACCACATCATCGTTATGCCACACCGCCTGGAACTTCTCCTCCACCCGGCGGCGAGCCTGAATGCTGAAGACATCCGCCAGCTCCCGAGGCCCCGTGTTCTTGGGATCCTTCTTGAGCATCGACTGGGCCTTGGCGCAGCTCGCGGTGATCGCGAGCAGCTCGGCGCCGATCTCTACCAGTCGGCCGAGTACCGCCTGTCGCTTCTCCAGCTTGGGCCCAAACCTCACCATGCAGTGGAAGAGGGTGCGAGCCAGGCGCCGAGAGGAACGCTCCACGAACCGGACGTGGCTGGCGAGCCGTCCGAACTCCCCGTAGCCGAACCAGCTCTTGGGGCCGATCCAGAGTTTGGGATACCAAAAGACGTAGAACCCGGCCGCCTTGAAAAGGGCGCCCACCTTCTTCCCCGAGGGTACCTTGGGATCGATCAGGTCTCCCGCGACCTTCATATGGGTGTCCACCGCCTCGCGGGCGATGAAGAGCCGCATGATCTCACTCGAGCCCTCGAAGATCAGATTGATCCGCATGTCGCGCATCATGCGCTCGACCGGATCCGGCTTTTCCCCCCGGCCCCGCAGGCTGTCCGCGGTCTCGTAGCCCCGGCCACCCTTGATCTGCAGCGTGTCATCGGCGATGCGCCAGGCGACTTCGGTGTTCCACATTTTGGCCATGGCCGCCTCGAGGCGGATGTCGAACCCGCCCTTATCGGCCATGCCCGAGGCGAGATCCGAAACCGCTTCCATGGCAAAGGTGTCCGCCGCCATCCGACCGATCTTCTGGGCAATGGCGTCGTGCTTGCCGATCGGCTGCCCCCACTGCACCCGGGTGCTGGCCCACTGCCGCACGATCTGCAGGGAGCGTTTGCCCGCCGCCACGCAGGAGGCGGGGAGGGTGAGCCGGCCGGTGTTGAGAGTGACCAGCGCCAGCTTGAGCCCCTTCCCCTCACCCCAGAGCAGGTTCTCCGCCGGCACCTTCACATTGGTAAAGCGGATGATGCCGTTTTCCAGGGCCTTGAGTCCCATGAAGTGCAGCCGCTGGACTACCTCGACCCCCGGCCAGTTGGTCTCCACGATGAACGCGCTGATCTTCTTTCCCCCGGTTCGCGCCATCACGACCATCAGCTCGGCGATGGTCCCATTGGTGCACCAGAGCTTCTCACCGTTGAGGATCCAGTGCTTCCCGTCGGCGGAGAGGGTGGCGGTGGTGCTCATCGCCGCGGGATCCGACCCGACATTGGCCTCCGTCAACGCGAAGGCCGAGACGGCGCCCTTGGCCAGGCGGGGGAGGTACCGCTTCTTCTGTTCCGGGGTGCCGAAATGCTGCAGGGGGTTGGGGACGCCGATCGATTGGCTGGCCGATAGCAGCGCAGTCAGGTTGCCGTCCTGGCTGGTTACCAGCGCGATCGCATGGGTGTAACTGGTCTGGCTGAGTCCCAGACCACCGTACTCGGTGGGGATCTTGATGCCGAAGGCGCCGATGTCGCGGAGCCCCTGAATCACTTCGGGCGGGATCTTTCCCTCCCGGTCGATCTTGTCGCTGTCCACCTTCTCCCGCATGAATGCTTCCAGCCGCTCCATGAACGGTCGGGCCCGCTCGACCTCAGCCGGGTCGAGCTCGGGGTAGGGGTGGACCAGGTCGAGCCGGAAATTTCCCTCGAACAGCTGTCGCACGAAACTCGGCGAGGTCCACTCCTTTTCCCGCGCGGCTTCGGCAACCTCCCGGGCCTCCTTCTCCGTTGCCAATGGGGCCGTCGGCGCAGGCTGGCTGGGGCGGGCGTCTCTGATCACGTCGGTCATGGGTCAATTCCCGTTCGCTGAGTCGGTGGTGACAAGAGCCTCGGAACCCCGAGCGCCCCACGGAGAAGTATCGGCGCAATGTTCCTGAAGTTCACTGCTAGGGCCGGGCCTCTCCGGTGCCTGACTGGGTCAGGGAGACGAATCGTCCCCGGAACCCCTGCAGGACAAGCTCGACCACATGCCGTTTCCGCTCCTCCAGGAACCCGGGGTCCGAGGGATCGAGGCCGAGGGCCCCGAGCATGGTGCTCGAATGGACCAACGGAAACCAGCAAAGGCCGATGATGCTGAGCAGGAGCTGCACGGCCTCCGAGTCCTGTGACGCGTCGAGGCCGAGTTCGAGCGTGATCGCCGCCAGCGCCTCGTGGGCCGCCGCCACATGGGGTGGCACTTCCCGGAGCTGCTGGCCGCCGCTCAGCGCCTCCCACTCCATCAGTCGCACGAAATTGGGGTGCGAGGTGATGAAGTCGAAGTACTCCGAAACCGCGCCGGCCAGCACCACCTCGGCGCCTTCCTCACTGGCCAGGGCGCGCTCCCGCCCGCTCCGCACCGCGTCGCGGACCTGCGTCAGGCAACGCTCGAGAACGGTGCGATAGAGTTCCGCCTTGGAGCCGAAGAAGTACCCTGGGGTACCTCGGGAGACCCCTGCGGCGGCCCCGACATCGTTCAGGCTTGTCGCCTCGAACCCCTTGTCCGCAAACAGCTTTTCAGCCGCGTCGAGGATCGATTCGCGGCTGCGGGCGGGGTTTCTTTCCTTATCTCTGGGCTTGGGCAGAGCGCCTCCAGACCTGGGGGATCGCCGCCTTGCTTGACGGCAAGCAAGCTACGACGGCGAACCGCCCCCGTCAAGACCGCCGTGGGACCATTGTCCGGCGAAACCGGATCTACCGGCTCCCACTGTCCGGCACTGTGCCCGACTGGTAGGATTGGGGTGCCGGGCCGACCCGTCGAACTGCAGCCTTCGGCTCTGGAGGCCCCTGTGAGCGGACCTCGCGTCACCCATCAGGTCTCTCGTTCCCGCCGCGCCCTGCGATGGGCTGGTCTCATGGGTCTGCTCGTTCTGACCCCCTGCCACCGGCCGCATCGCCCCGCCGTGATCGGCTTCGCGCTCAGCCTGCCCCACCCCAATGTTTCCGACGTCGCCCGGGAGGCCCTGCGGGAGCGAGCAGATGTAGATCGGCTGCCGGTTCTAATCAGCGAGGACACGATCAGTACACCCCACGAGGGCACCGGTGCGGCGGAGGTGTCGCGCGCGCTCAGGCTGGTCGCAACTCCCGGTCTGGTGGGAGTGGTGGGACACGCGGGAAGCGGGTACACACTCTTGGTCGCCCCGGTCTACTCCGAAGCCGGCGTCCCCCTGGTGGTCCCCAACAGTACCAGCCGTCGGTTGCGCGCGGCGGGGCCCTGGGTGTTTCCCCTGGCACCCGACGACTCGATTGAGGGAGCCTTCATCGCCGCCTTCCTATCGGATCGGCTGCGGCTTCACTCGGTGACGGTGTTTTACAGCGGGGACGCCTACGGAACCGGACTGCGCGACGGGGTGCTTGCCGGGCTCCGCGGCCGGCCGGTGACGGTTACCGATCAGGTCTCCTTTACCTCGGCGTACGGAGGGTGGAGTACTTCGACGGCTCGGATGACTCCCCTGGTTGCTGCCTCATTGCGCCGCGGGGCGCCAGACGGAGTGGTCATCATTGGACAGGCGCCGGATGCGGCAGCCATCATGGGGCTGGTGCATGTCAGCCGCCCGTCGATCTGGTACGTCGTGGGTGACGGCGCCTGGCCCGATTCAATGCTCATGAAGCAAGCCGGTCCCGCCGTGGACTCGGCCTATTTCGCTACCTTCTGGCAACTTGGACGGGGCGACTCGGCCTCCCGCGCGTTCGTCCATCGGTTCCAGCGAATCGTCGGCCGGCCCCCGAATCACGCCGACGCCTTGGCGTACGACGCGATCATGCTGCTGGTCGCGGCCGCCCGTGAGGTGGGGACCGATCGCCGGCGCATCCGCCGCTATCTGGGCGAACTCGGCGCCACCCGTCCCGCCTTTCCCGGCCTGACCCGCCCGATCGCCTTCTCTGATGGACTGAGCCTTGGGCTGGCCATGGTACGATCGACCGGGGAGGATGTGACGCCGGAGGGGCTCCGGTGGTAGACGCTATCGATCCCCGGCCTCCTACCCGACGGGGGCTGAGCCTTCGTGCCACGCTGATCCTGCTGCTGCTCGGGGTCTGTGCCTACGTCGCGACGGTCGCGTTGGTGCTTGCCGACCGGATTGTTCCCTCCGCCACTGCTCTCCAGGGCCACAGCGCCCAGTTCGCTCACCAGTATGATCGGATCCACGCAAATGCGGCGGCGCTACGGACCGAACTCCGATCGACCGACGGCCTCCTGCGTTGGGCCAGAAGCCACCAGGCGCCTGCCCCGGAGTCACTCCGCGCTGGGGCCGATCGGGTGCAGCGCTGGATCGATGATGCCACGGATGTGGCGAGTTCGGGCGCGCTCCTCAGCGTACCCACCGAGATGCGTCTGGCGCTGGCCCGTGCCGCCGACGCCGAGGGAGAGGCGGGGAGTGCGCTCAGAGAATCACTGGCCGAGGTCGAGCTGGGCCAGCTCGATGCCGCGGGGTTGAGTCTTCGGCGAGCGGATTCATTGCTGCCGCTCATCGATGGTGACCTGGCCGTGGCGGAACGCTACGGCCTTCTTGACGCGGCGGCCCGCGAGCAGGCCCTGGGTCAGGCCGCGCTCGCGGCGATTCGTGCGCTGTCCGCGTGGGGATTGGCCGGCGTGCTCCTGCTGGGGGGCTCGGTGCTGCTGCTTTACCGCCGGGTCTACCGCCCGCTTTCGGAAATTGACGCGGGGCTGAATCGGCTCGCCAGCGGCGAGATGGAAACAGTGGTTCCGGTCCACCGCCATGACGAGCTGGGGCGGTTGAGCGCCCATCTGAATGAAACCGGGCGGCTGCTTCGGCTCCGTCAGGAGGAGGAGCGGCGAGAGGCCGTGAACCTGACCGAGCGCTTCGGCCGGGTGCTGGACGAGTCCGCCAACGAGATCTACGTCTTCGACGCCGGGACCCTCCATCTGGTGCAGGTCAATCGCGGCGCTCGAGAGAAACTGGGGTACGATAGCGCGGAGCTTGCCCGGCTGACCCCCCTCGATTTGCTGCCGGAGTATGACGCCGCCCGCTTTGCCGCCCTGGTGGCCCAGCTGCGCGAAGGTCGCCATCGCCGACTGGTCTTCACCACGGTGCAGCGGAGGCGGGACGGCACCACCTATCCGGTCGAGGTGAACCTGCAGCACTCGACCCGGGAGAGCCCGCCGGTCTTTGTCGCCATCACCCAGGATATTTCCGAGCGCCTCGCGGCGGACGAGGCGCTCCGCGCCTCGGAGTCGAAATTCATGAAGATTTTCGAGGGTAGCCCCGACGCGGTCGTGATCAGCCGGCTGAGCTCGGGACAGTTCATCGACGTGAACGAGAGCTTCGAGCGCCTGTTCGGGTGTTCCCGGCAGGAGCTGATCGGGCGAACCAGTCTCGAGCTTGGATTCTGGCCCAACGCCGCACTCCGCTCCCGCCTCGTGGCCGATCTCCGTCGTCTGGGCCGGGTCCGCAACGTCGAGGTGCAGCTGAAAACCCGCGCCGGCGATCCCATCATCGTGGAACTGTCCGCCGAGATCATCGAGCTGGGGGGGGAGACCTGCCTGCTCGCGGTCGAACGCGACATCACTCAGCGGAAACGCGATGAAGAAGCGCTCCGCGCCTCGGAGTCGAAGTTCACCAAGATCTTCCAGGCGAGCCCGGACGCGATGACCATCACTGAACTCGAAACTGGCCGGATCATCGAGGTGAACCACGGCTACCAGCGAATGCTCGGTTTTTCCCGGGCGGAGGTGCTGGGGCGGACCATGCTGGAGTTGGGAGCCTGGGTCGATCCCCGCCAGCGGGAGGAGATGACCCGGCGACTGCACACTCGGGGAACCACCGGATTGCTCGAAGTGCTGATCCGCAAGAAGTCGGGCGAAGCCTTCACCTGCGAACTCTCGGCGGACGTCATCGAGCTTGAGGGCGTGCGATATGTGCTGTCGATCGCACGGGACATCTCGGAACGCTGGAAGATGGAGCAGACTCGAGACGCCCTCCAGCACTTTGCCCAGGAGCTCAGCAGTGTAGTGACCCTTGTCGACCTTGGCCGGCTACTGGCCCGGCAAAGTCGGCGGCTGTTTGGCCACGATGCCTTTGCGCTGGATCTGTTCGACGCCGGAACGGACACTCTGGCCATTATCTACGGTGAGGATACCCCGCTCGACGCCACCGCTCCGGTCCTGACGGCGCCGGAAAGCGGCATCCCGGTCGGGGAGGCAGTCCGGGAGGTGCTGGTGGGTGTCGCGAAGCTGGTGGATCGTGCGGAAGCGCCGGTGGACACGCCGTGGCCTCGCTTCGGGGTGAAGACCCGACTGTCCCGCTGCCTCATGTTCGCCCCGATCCGGCGTGAAGGCCATCCCCTTGGCCTGCTCTCCGCGCAAAGCTACACCCCGGGGCGCTACGCCGAGGCGGATCTCGAGCTGCTTCAACTGCTTGCCGACCAGTGCGGTGGCGCCATCTCGCGCATTCAGGCCGAAGAGTCGCTCCGTCAGAGCGGGCAACGGTTCCGGGCCCTGACTGAGGGGGCCCTCGATCTGATTGTCCTGCTCGATGCCGCGGGGAACATCAAGTTCATGAGCCCCTCCTCGGAACGGATCCTGGGCTACCGGCCGGAGGAGTTGATCGGGACTCCAGCCTTCGACCTGATTCATCCCGACGACCGGGGCGCGGCGTTGAAGGTCTTTCAGGAACGGTTGGTTTCTTCCGGGCAATTTCGGAGTGTGGAATTCCGCTTCCAGCATCGGGACGGCTCGTACCGGGTCCTCGAGAGCATCGGCCGGAATCTGCTCGACGACCCCGCGGTGGCCGGAGTGGTAATCAACTCGCGGGATATTTCCGAGAGGAAGCACCTGGAGGCCCAGTTTCTCCAGGCCCAGAAAATGGAAGCCGTGGGGCGTCTGGCGGGCGGGGTCGCCCACGACTTCAACAATCTGCTTACCGCCATCAGTTCCTATGCCGAGTTCACCTACGAGTCGCTCACGCCAGGAGATCCCCGACGCGAGGATGTGGAGGAAATCCGGAATGCGGCCCGCCGGGCTGCGGGGCTCACCCGCCAGCTCCTCGCCTTTGCCCGGAAGCAGGTGGGCGAGCCCAAGGTGGTGGTCCTCAACGACCTGGTGATCAATCTCGACAAGATGTTGCGCCGGATGATCGGTTCCAACATCGAGCTCGTCACCATCCCCGGTGCCCGGCTTTGGCCGGTCAAGATCGACCCCGGTCAACTGGAGCAGGTACTGGTCAACCTGGCGGTCAACGCGGGGGACGCGATGTCCGAGGGGGGGCGGCTGGTTCTGGAGACGTCCAATGTCTTGATGGGGGACCGGAAGGCGCGGGAGCACCCCGGGCTGATCCCCGGTTCCTATGTGATGCTCACGGTGACCGACACCGGCGTCGGGATGAGCCCCGATGTCCTGTCCCATCTCTTCGAGCCGTTCTATACCACCAAGGGGCCGGGGAAGGGAACCGGGCTCGGTCTCGCGACCTGTTACGGGATCATCAAGCAGTCCGGAGGATACATCGCCGTCCGGAGCCAGCCGAGCCAAGGCACCACGTTCACGATCTTCCTTCCCCGCACGGAGGAGCCGGCCCCGCCGGTGATGGCGACTACGCCCGAGCCCGTGCTTCCCACCGGGCATGAGACCGTGCTGCTGGTTGAGGACCAGGCCCAGGTCCTCGATCTGGCCGCTCGCATCCTACGCGCCCAGGGGTATCTCGTCCTCGCCGCGATGAGCGGTGACCAAGCCCTCGCGCTGGCGCGGGCCCAAGGGGGCAGAATCGGCTTGCTACTCACCGACATGGTGCTGCCTCTCATGAGCGGCCGGGAGATCGCCGAACGACTCCGCCGCGATTTCCACGACCTTCGAGTCCTCTATATGTCGGGCTATACCGAACATCCTGTGACGACCGACGGAGCCATCGACAGCGGGGCCTTTCTCGCCAAACCCTTCACCCCCGCAATGCTCGCCCGGAAGGTCCGGGAAGTACTCGATACCGCCCCTCAGGCCGCCATCTGATTCCTCGTCGACCCCTCCT
>JBGPJS010000048.1:0-13555 GCA_041485505.1 Gemmatimonadota bacterium
GGGTGGGAGGGAATCTAGCGCCACGAGCCCGCGGGCCTTGCGCGGCGCCGAGCCGACAGCATATTTATGCACTATGCAATCATCGGGGCAACCCCTCGTCCTGGCCTTTTCCGGCGGGCTCGACACCTCCTACTGCGTGCCCCGGCTCCGCGAGCAGGGCTGGGCCGTCCACACCGTCTACGTCAACACCGGTGGTGCCAGCGATGAGGACCGCAGGGCCATCCGGCGTCAGGCGGAGGCGGTCGGCGCCGCCAGCCACACCGAAGTCGACGCTCGCGCGCAAGTCTACGATCGGTTCGTCCGCTACCTGATCCAGGGCAACATCCTCCGGGGGGAAGTCTATCCCTTGAGCGTCGCGGCCGAGCGGACCCAGCAGGCACTCTCCGTCATCGAGGTGGCGCGAAAGCTCGGCGCGGCGGCGGTGGCGCACGGTTCCACCGGCGCGGGCAACGATCAGGTCCGGTTCGACATCGCCTTCCGGGTGCTCGCCCCTGATCTCCAGGTCATCACGCCCATCCGCGACGAAGGGGTCCGGCGCGAACAATCGATCGGGTATCTCGAAGCGCGGCGTCTCCCGGTGCCCCCCAAGGCCGGGGCCTATTCCATCAATCGCGGTCTGTGGGGGACCACCTGGGGGGGCGGCTGGACCCACGAGACCTGGACCGGTCCACCTGCCGAGTTGATCGAGCCGCCGGCCAACGCGCCCGGACCGAGCGAGATCGTCCTGGGCTGGGAGGGGGGACTGGCCACCTCGCTCGATGGCGCCTCCCTGAGCGGGCCGGAGCTGATCGGGCGGTTGGGTGAACTCGGTGAGTCCTACGGATTCGGTCGCAACATCCACGTCGGAGAAACCGCGCTCGGCATCAAGGGTCGGATCGGGTTCGAGGCTGGCGCCGCCCTGCTGCTCATCGCCGCGCACCGCGAGCTCGAGAAGCTGGTGCTCACCAAGTGGCAGAGCTTCTGGAAGGACCAGCTCGCCAGATTCTACGGCGACCGCCTGCACGAGGGGCACTATTTCGATCCCGCCCTCCGCGACATCGAAGCGCTGATCGCCAGCTCCCAGGCCCGGGTGGTCGGGGACACCCGGGTGCGGCTGTGGCCGGGGCGATTCCAGGTCGTGGGCGCCCGGAGCCCCTTCTCGATGATGGACCGTTCGGTCGCCACCTACGGTGAGGAAAACCGCCTCTGGAGCGGCGAGGAGGCACGGGCCTTCGCACAGGTATCGGCGATTCCGGAGGTGCTGGCAGTGCGGGCAGGCCAGAGCCGTTAGCCGTTAGCCATTAACTGATGGTTGTTGTCTGCTAGCCGTTAGCTGTCCGATTGGTTCCGTAGCCTCCTCCGCGCCGTTGAGGCCCTGACGTCATCGTGACCAAAGGCTAACGACTAACGGCTAACAGCTAACGACCAACGGCCCTTCTCGGAGTTACAAGGAAGCACGAAACCATGGTCAAAACCACCCGTCTCCGACTCGACCGCATCTCGTCCTCGACGAAGAATGCGCAGCTCACGCCCGAGGTTATCGTGGGCGACGAGCTTCTGGCCGCCGAGGGGTACGTGTTGGCGGTACGGATTCAGCACGACAAGTCGACCTACAACACGGTGGAGGATCTCACCGGCCGGATGGTATCGCTCCGGGCCGGGGACGTGCTGGCCGGTACCCTGGGCTGCCGGCGGGCACTCCGGGGCTACGCCGGCGTGGTCCCGGCACACCTCGCCGTGGGTGATACCATCGAAGTCCTCAACCTCGGCGGCATCCTCGGCAAGTGCACCTCCGCCAACCCGGACATCGGCGCACCGTTCAAGGCCGAGGTGCTGGGGGCGATCCTCACCTTTCCAGAGCTGGGCGACCGGATCGGTCGGCCGGCCCATATCAAGGACAAGGCCGTACCGCCGGCTGACCGGCTGGAATCTCGGGTTCCCGTCGTCTACGTGGCGGGCACCTGCATGAACGCGGGAAAGACGGTGGCGGCGACCGAGCTGGTGCGAGGGCTCTCCCGGTCCGGGCTCCGGGTGGCCGCGGCGAAACTCACCGGGGTATCTCTGATGCGCGATGCGCTCTCGATGTTGGATGCCGGCGCCGTCACGACGCTGACCTTCAATGACGTCGGCATCGCGACGACGCACGCCGGCATCACCGTGGTTGTCGCCAAGGGGATCTTCAACCGCCTGGCCGCCTCCAAGCCGGACGTGATCGTGGCAGAGCTCGGTGATGGGATTCTGGGCGAATACGGCGTGCAGGACATCCTCCACGACCCCGAGCTCACCTCGGTGGGCGCGGCCTACGTGATGGCGGCGCCGGATCCGGTTGGCTGCTGGGGAGCCACCCGGCTCATGCGCGACGAGTTCGGCCTGGACGTCACGGTCATCACCGGCCCGGCGACCGACAACGAGGTCGGGCGGGACTACGTCAACGCGGAACTCCGGCTGCCGGCGCACAACGCCCTGCGGGACGCGGACGGTCTCGTGCAGGTGGTACGCGCCGCCCTCGACCGATGGGAGCGCACTGACGCTCCTACGGCGGGCCAGGCACGGGCCCATGCTGCGCCGCTCTCCTGACCATGACAGCTGATCGCGGATCACCATGAAAGTCACTGTCGTCGGCGCCGCCGGGTATGTCGGCGGGGAGCTGCTCCGGATCCTGCTCCAGCACCCGGAGGTTACCGAATGCATTGCGACCAGCCGGAGCAAGCCGGGGGAGCCGATCGCCGACAGCCATCCGGCGCTCGCCACCCTCACCGGCGCGCGGTTCGCCGGTCTCTCTCCCGAGGAGGCCGCGCGGGGGCAGGACGTCGTCTTTCTCGCCCTGGAGCACGGAGAATCGGCCAAGGTGGCGGATCGTGTCTTCGACGCCGGCCCCGGGCTCCTCGTGGATCTCGCCGCCGATTTCCGGGTGGCCGATCTCCGACTCTACGAGAAGTACTACGGCCCCCATCCCGCCCCCGAGTTGATCGGGCGGTTCACCTATGCGCTGGCGGACGTGCTGGGGCAGGAGCTCCGCGGGAAACGGGCGCTCGCCATTCCGGGCTGCTTCGCCACCGCGGCCCAGCTCGCGCTCTACCCACTCTCGCGCGGCGGCTTCGAAGGGTCGCCATCGCTCTTCGCGATCACCGGTTCGAGCGGGAGTGGGATACAGCCGAAGCCGACCACCCATCATCCCACGCGGGCCCACAACGTCTTTGCTTATTCGATCCTGGGACACCGTCACGAGGCGGAGGTGCTGCAACGCTGGCGGGAATGGCGGGGACGTCCGGACGCCAACGCCCGGCTGATGACCCACTCGGGGCCGTTCGTGCGGGGGATCTATCTCACCATGCACGCAGCGATCGATGAGGGGCAGAGGGGTAGAGGGGCGGAACTCCTGGGCCAGTATCAGCGGGCGTACACCGGGCGACCGTTCATCCGCCTTCTCGATCAGCCGCCGGAGCTCACCCACGCGGTGGGGACCAACTACGCTCTGATCCACGCCGCATCCACTCCCGATGGCTCGGAACTCCAGGTCATGGTTGCCATCGACAACCTGATCAAAGGCGCCGGCGGGCAAGCGGTGCAGGCGATGAACCTGGCGCTGGGAATACCGGAGGAGTCGGGATTGCGATTCGCGGGGATGTTTCCATGCTGACGGGCGGGCAGCCGGACGGGCGGGAAGGCGGACAGCGAATCGATTCTCACCAGCCTCCCGGTGTATCGACCGTGGGGCCGCCGTCCGCTGGCCCGCGGCCGTCAGGGAGTCCATCAGGGCCGGCCCGCCCGCCCGACGCTCTCCTCCCCGTCTATGCCCAGATGCCGGTCCGCCCGGTCTCCGGCCACGGCTCCTGGCTGGTGGATGAAGAGGGCAATGAATGGCTCGACGCCTACGGGGGTCACGCGGTGGCCGCGACTGGGCACAGCCATCCCCACGTGGTCCGGGCCATCGCCGAACAGGCGGCCCGGCTCCTGTTCTACTCCACGGCAGTGCCTCACCCCAAGCGGGAAGAGCTGGCTCGTCGGCTCGTCGGCTTGTCGCCCCGCCCCCTCGACCGGGTGTTTCTCTGCAACTCCGGCGCGGAGGCTAACGAAAACGCCCTGCTCCTCGCGCGCAAACACACCGGGCGTCAGCAGGTCGTTTCCCTTCGGGGCGGTTGGCACGGGCGGACCGTGGCGACGCTGGCCTGCACCGACGGCACCCGCTACGAAGAATCGGCGCGGCGGGCCGGGATGCCCCTCTCCCGCAAGGTCGCCTTCAACGACGTGGCCGAGCTCGAGCTGGCGGTCGACCAGCAAGTCGCGGCCCTCATCCTCGAGCCGGTACAGGGAATGGCCGGCGCGCGCGACTGCTCCCTCGAGTTCCTCCAGGCCGCGCGGCGGGTCTGCGAGGCTCAGGGCGCGGTCCTGATTTTCGATGAGATTCAGTGCGGCGTGGGCCGCTCGGGCGCCTTCACCGCCGCCGAAGCATTCGGTGTGACACCTGACATCCTCACGATGGCCAAGGGGCTGGCGGCCGGTCTCCCGATCGGAGCGGTCCTGGCGACTCCCAGCGTCACCGCCTCCATTCGCACCGGCGATCTGGGCAGTACCTTCGGTGGTGGGCCGGTGCCCTGCGCCGCGGCGCTGGCGAATCTGGAGGTCATCGAGCGTGAAGGACTGATCGCGAATGCCATCGCGGTGGGGGCCCATCTCGTTCGCGGTGCTCGCGCGATCGGGGTGCGCGAGGTGCAGGGGAAGGGTATGCTCCTTGGCTTCCGCATGGGCCGCCCCGCGGTGGCGGTGCAGCAGGCGCTCTTCGAACGGCGGATCCTGACCGGGACCGCGACCGATCCCGAGATCCTTCGCCTGCTGCCTCCGCTCTCGTTCTCGGTGCGGGAAGCTGACCTGCTGCTCACCGCGCTCAAGGAGATCCTGCAGTGACCAAGCGTGATTTCATCGCGGTGGAAGAGTGGACGCCGGCGGAGATCGAGGCCCTCCTCGCTCTGGCCTCCCGGGTGAGGCGCGGGGAGATCAGCGGGGGCCTGGAAAAGAAGGTGCTCGCCCTGGTGTTCATGGATCCGAGTCTCCGCACTCGAGCGAGCTTCGAGACGGCGATGTTCCTCCACGGGGGCCACGCGGTGGTTCTGGAACCCGGTAAGGGGAGCTGGGCGCTGGAGACCGAGCGCGGCGCGGTCATGGACGGGACCACCGTCGAGCATATCGTGGACGCCGCCCGGGTGCTCGGCCGATATGCCGATGCGCTGGGCGTTCGCTCTTTCCCGCGGGGCAAGGACTGGGGCATCGCGCGTGAGGACGCGGTCATCCGCGACTTCGCCCGGTACTGCGAGAAGCCCGTCATCAACCTCGAATCCACCCGCCGCCACCCCTGCCAGCAGTTGGCCGATGCGATGACGCTGAAGGAAAGACTGGGTGAAACCCGGGGCAAGCGTTTCGTTCTCACCTGGACCTGGCATCCCAAGGCGCTCCCCACGGCGGTTCCCGCCAGCGCCGCCCTCGCCGCCGCGAGCCTCGGCATGGAAGTCGTCATCGCGCGGCCGGACGGCTACGAGCTGGACCCCGAGGACACGGCCCTCATTCGCCGGATCGCGCAGCAGCAGGGGGGAGAATTCGTCCACATCATCACCGACCCAGACGAAGCCACGGTGGGTGCGGACGCGGTGTATGCCAAGTCATGGGGATCGGTCAAGCTGTTCGGCCACGCGGAGGAAGAAGCGGCCCAGCGGGCAGGCCTCCGGGATTGGAAGCTCACGGCCCGCCGCATGCGTTCCACCCGCGGCGGCAAAGCGGTGGTCATGCACTGCCTTCCGGTGCGTCGCAACGTGGAAATCGACGATGCGGTCCTCGACGGCCCCAACTCGGCGGTGGTCGATCAGGCGGAGAATCGACTGCACGTGCAACGGGCGCTGCTCCTCGCAATGCTCGGGAGTTCCGAGTACCGGGTTCCGAGTTCCGCGTAAACGGCGCACCCCACTCAATGCCTCCAAGGGCGGGCACCACGGGCCTCGGAACTCGCAACTCAGAACCAGAACTCGGAACCCGGAACTCGGAACTCGGAACTCGGAACTCGGAACTCGGAACTCGGAACTCGGAACTGGAATTGACATGACTATCGACACGACCAAAGGCATCGCCGGCCTCAAGGGCGCCCTGCGCTACGTCCGGGCGTACCGGGACAATGTTTTTGTGGTGAAGCTTGGCGGTGATGTGCTGGGCGATCCGGCCTCGCTCGACCAGGTCGCTGCCCAGCTGGCGCTGCTCTCGTCGTTGAGTATCCGGGTGGTCGTTGTCCACGGCGGTGGCCCCCAGGCCAGCGCACTGAGCCGGCGCCTGGGCCAGGAGCCGATGATGGTCGCGGGGCGGCGGGTGACCGACGATGCCGCGCTTGAAGTGGCGAAGATGGTGTACGCGGGTGCTCTCAACGTGGACCTGCTTACGGCACTCCGGGCGCACGAGGTGCAAGCGGTCGGCCTGAGCGGGGTGGACGCCGACTTGCTCACGGCCCATCGGCGTCCGCCGGTCTCCGTGGTGGATGACGCCGGTCAGACCCGAACCGTAGACTTCGGCCACGTCGGCGATATCGACGGGGTTGACCCCCGGGTACTCACGACGCTCCTCGACGGCCGGTTCGTGCCGGTGGTTGCCAGCCTGGCCGGCGACGGCAACGGTCAGGTCTTCAACGTGAACGCCGATACCGTCGCCGAGACGCTGGCGGTGGCGCTCCGCGCCCAGAAACTCATCTTTCTCACCGGCGCGCCGGGCGTCTTGCGGGATCGCAACGATGCTTCGACCCTGGTGACGTTCGCCGACCCCGACGATCTGGCCAGCCTGATGCAGAGCGGGGCGCTCGCTGGTGGCATGCGCCCCAAGGTGGAGGCCTGCATCCGGGCGGCCACCGGCGGTGTCGAGCGGACCCATATCATTGACGGTCGCGCGCCCGACGCGCTGCTGCTGGAAGTGTTCACCGGTTCGGGCTGCGGGACCATGATCGTCGGCCGGAAGGAGAAGGCAACCTATCTTGGCGTCGACCTGGCCGACTGAAGTCCAGCTGCTCCTCGACCTCGTCGCCACTCCATCCCTAAGCGGATCGGAGGAGCCGGTGGCGCGACTGATCGAAGAGACCGCGCAGGACTGGAAACTTCCGGTGATCCGCGATGCGACCAGTGTACGCATCGAGGTAGCGGGCCCGGTGGGAGGCCCGACCCTCGCGCTGGTCTCCCATTTGGACGTAGTCCCTCCGGGCCAGGGCTGGACCCGGGACCCCTTCACACCCACCATCGAAGGGGATCGCCTCTACGGCCGGGGCTCGGGCGATGCCAAGGCCTCGGTCGCGGCGATGATGCTCGCCGCCCGTGACCTGGCGGCCGGGAGCCGGATTGGCCGGGGCCGGCTGGTGCTCATCTTCGGGTACGGCGAGGAGACCCGGAACACCACGATGCCCGAGGCGGTGGCCACGGCGGGCCCGATCGACGCGGCGGTCATCGGTGAACCGACGAACCTGGATTTTGCGGTCGCGCAGCGCGGCCTCATGATGGTAGACTTGATCGCCCGGGGAGATCAACGTCACGCGGGGTACGCGGCGGAGGATGGCGGGTTCACTAACGCGATCCTCGCGCTCTCCAGCGACCTGGTGCAGCTAGGCGGCCTGTTCACGGAACGCTCTCACCCGGTGCTGGGATACACCACCGTCACCCCGACCATGATCGAAGGAGGGATCAGCCGGAACGTGACCCCTCCGATGGCCAAGGCGGTCCTGGATATCCGGAGTACCCCCGCCTGGTCACACCAGGAGATCGCGACGACCATGCGGCAGACCCTCGCCGCCGAGGTGATCGTCGCTTCGGATCGGTTGGTTCCCTGCGAGACGCCCGCAGGATCCCGGTTGCTGGCGGTTGCATCGCGGGTGCGAGCGCAAGCCCGCCACTTTGGAAGCCCCACCTGCTCGGACTGGGTATTCCTGCGGGATCGCGATGCCTTCAAATGTGGTCCGGGGACCAGCCGCCGGTCGCATACTCCGGACGAATACGTCGATCTGCCGGAAGTGACCGAAGCCAGACGATTCTACGCCAGCTTGGTCGAGGCATATCTCCAATGAAACCAAGACGGCGGCCGTCAGCGACTCCGTCCGGACCGGTCCCCCCCCCGGCCACCCTCTGGTCTCCCGGCGTCGGTCTCGATCGCCACATGCTCGACTACACCGCGGCGGAAGACCGTCTCTGGGACGGACGACTGCTGGCCTGGGATATTCTGGGCAGCTTGGGCCACATCGAGGGACTCCGGGCCTCGCGGCTGCTCACGGCCCCGGAGCATACCCGGCTACGCAGCGGCCTCCGTGCCGCGCTTCGGGCGGTGGATCAGGGTCGGCTGATTGTGGGACCGGACCACGAGGATGTGCACACCGCGGTGGAGGACTGGCTGACCCGGCGGATCGGCACCGCCGGCGAGCGGCTACACACCGGCCGGTCCCGCAACGACCAGGTCGCCTGCGATCTCCGGCTCTATCTCAAGGACCGGCTCCTGTTGCTGCAGGATGAGGCGCTCGACCTGGTCGAGAGTCTGCTCTCCTTTGCGGCGCATTATCATGATGTGCTCTGGCCCGGCTATACCCACCAGCGTCGCGCGATGCCGTCCTCCGCCGGACTGTGGGCCGCGGCGTACGCCGAAGGAGTTCTCGATACGGTCGAGGCGCTGCCGGCACTGTGGGACAAGGTCGACCGCTCGCCCCTGGGGAGTGCCGCCGGATACGGGGTGCCGCTGCCGCTCAAAAGGGAAGTCGCGGCCAAGGCGCTGGGCTTTCACGCCGCCGAGCACAACGTCGCGTTGGTCCAGGCGGGACGCGGCAAGCTCGAGGCTGGGGTGCTGTTCTGGTGCACCCAGTTGGGACATGAACTCTCGAAGCTCTCGGCCGATGTGATCCTGTTCAGCGGGGACGAGTTCGGGTTTCTGGTCCTCCCGGCCGAGCTCTCAACCGGATCGAGCATCATGCCGCACAAGCGAAACCCTGACCTGTTCGAGCTGACCCGAAGCCGGGCGGCGGCGCTCGAAGGGGATCTCTTCACCGTCCTCCAGATCAAGGGAAAATTGCCGAGCGGATATCACCGGGATTTCCAGTTGCTCAAGGAGCCGGTGATGCGCGGGGTGGACCGTCTGGAAGGAATGCTCTCCATGCTCGCCATCGCGGTACCGCAGCTGGGTGTGGACCGTGCCGCGTGCCTCAACACCTTGAGCGGCGGCGCGTTGGCGACGGACGAAGTCATGCGCCGGGTAGAACGAGGGCAGCCATTTCGCTCGGCCTATCGGGAAGTGGCCGCCGCCATCCGCGAGGGCGATTGGTGGCGGGAGCCCTCGGCGGAGGAGATCATTGCCCGTCGGCGGAGCACCGGGATGATCGGCAACCTCGGTCTCAATCTGGTTCGCGCCCGGCTCCGGCGTTGCCGGCGCTGGGGGGTCACCGAACGGCGCCGGTTTGACCGCGCCCTGGCACGGTTGTCGGGGGAGGCAGGGAAGGGAGCTCGATGACCGCGAGCCGCCGCAAGCGCCAGCTCAAGATCCTCGAGCTGATCAGTACCCGGGCCATCCGGACCCAGGAGGAACTGGCCGAGGTACTCGCGGCGGAGGGATGGGACGTGACCCAGTCCTCCGTGAGCCGCGACATCGGGGCCCTTCATCTGGTGAAGGTGGACGGTAGCTACCAGCGGCCGGCCCGGATCGCCACTCAGGCCGAGAACCCGGACGAGCGGCGCATTGTCGAGGGAGTTCTGAGCACGGAGATGGCCGGGGACGCGCTCGTTGTCCTGCATACGCCCCCGGGCGAGGCGAATCGCGTGGGCGTCGCGATCGATCGACTGGCCTGGAGCGACGTGATCGGCACCCTGGCGGGAGATGATACTATCTTCGTTGCGGTGAAGGACAAGGCGGCGCAGCGGCGGGTGGTACGGGAGATCAGAAAGTTGGCCAACTCCAAGTGAAAGTGAGCGGTAAGCAGTGAGCGGTATGCAGGAAATGAGATGGGAACCCCTGCTCCCCTAATCCCCTAATCCCCCATTCCCCCAATCCCCCAATCCCTTAATCCTTCAATCCCCCAATCCCTCAATCCTTCAGCCCCCGCCACCCCGGCCCTCGCACCACTCTCCCCGGCTTGGCCCCCGTGTGCTCGCCATCTTTGAGCACCTGCACACCGTTGACGAATAGGTGCACGACTCCGGTGGAGTACTGGTGCGGCTGGTCGAAGGTCGCGTGATCGATGATGGTCACCGGATTGAAGACCACCACGTCGGCGTAGTTCCCCGGTTGAAGCGATCCGCGGCGGTGGATGCCCAGATTCTGAGCGGGGAGTGAAGTGAGGCGCCGGACGGCTTCCGCGAGCGGGGTGACATTCTCTTCCCTCACGTACTTCCCCAGCAGCCGGGCAAAGTTCCCATAGGCGCGAGGGTGCGGATTCGATTTGAGGAAGACACCCTCCGGGGCCATCGACTCGGCGTCGGAGGCGAAACTCACCCAGGGCAGGGCGATCTCCTTCCGGATGTTGTTTTCCGACATCAGGAAGTAGACCGTCCCGACCCTGCTCCCGTCCGCGATCACCAAATCCATCGCCGTTTCCTCCGGCGACGTGCCGCGCATCCGCGAGACCTCGGCGAGGGTTTTCCCGGTGAGCGGTTTGAGCGAATCCGCCTTGAATCCGACCAGCAGCACCTTGTCGGGGGACCCGGTCGCGAGATAGAGATTCTCCCATTGGTCTGTCGGCGTGGACATCTCCCGTTTGACGCGGGCACGGATCGCGGGGTCGGTGAGCCGTTTGGCCCAGGCCTCGTAGCCCCCCTCCTGAACCCACGGTGGCATGGAGGCATCGAGCCCGGTGGCACCCGCCGGATAGGTATACATGTCCGCCGTGACCCGGACCCCGGCGGCGCGGGCGGAGTCCACCTTACGGATCACGCCGTCCATCTTGCCCCAGTTCGAGGCTCCCGCCGCCTTGAGATGATAGATCTCCGCGGGAAGCCCGGCCGTCTTCGAAATCGTGATCAGCTCATCCACGGCCTCCAGCAGCCGGTTGCCTTCGCTTCGCAGGTGGGAGATGTACATCCCATGGTAGGGCGCCGCGGCCTGGCAGAGGGCGATCAGTTCGTCGGTCTTCGCGTAGAAGGCGGGGGCGTAGATCAGCGATGAACCCACACCGAGGGCGCCTTCCTCCATGGCCTGACGCACCAGGGCCTGCATCCGCTCCAGCTCGGCGGGCGTCGGTGGCCGGTTCTGGTAGCCAAGTTCGTGGATCCGTACGGTTGTGGCCCCGACGAAGGAGGCGACATTGGGGGAAATGCCGCGGGTGGTGAGGTAGTCGAGATATTCCCCCAGGCTGGTCCACTTGATGTCGTACTTGATATCGCCCATATGGCGGACCGCATCCGCCTTCATGGTGTCACTCCAGGGGCCCATCGACTCGCCTTCACCCATGACCTCCAGCGTCACCCCCTGCCGGATGTCTCCCTGGGAGCGACCGTCTTCGATGAGGGCCTCGGTGGCCCAGCTCAGCATGTTGATGAAACCGGGGGCCACGGCCATCCCCGTCACATCGATCTCGGCCCTGCCGCGGGCGCCGTGGAGATCACCGATCGCCGCGATGCTATCGCCCTCAATGGCGAGGTCGCCGGGGACGGGGGCTGCACCGCTGCCGTCGTAGAGGGTCCCGTGGCGGAGGACGATTTCATACTGGGGAGCCTTCGCACAGGCGCTCAGGAAACAGCACGGAATCAACCATCGTATCAGCCTGAGCGGAGCCGAGGATATGTTTGACATGAGATGCTCCGTGCTACGGAGTAAAAAACCGGTAGTAGTCCATCCCCGACAAATTCGCCGTCTGCGCCTTCCCATCCACCGTATCGCTGAATCGTAGACGCTCCGCCGAGAGTCTCTCCCCCACCCGGAAGTAGCCCGGGCTGAGTTCCGTCAAGAGCTCTTCATCTCCCTCCGGTCCCACCCACCAGAGCTTCCCCTTCCGGAGCACCACCCGGAAGTTCGGCTCCCATGGTTGCATGATGCGATAATGCCCGGGGTAGCCATCCCATGCTTTCGGATAGTGGAATCGGGTGGGGCCGTGATAGCGCGGGTTTACATACCAGTCGCCGCCATAGCTTAACTCGACGACGCCGGTCGAGTCGCGGCCGAACCGGAGTGGAAAGAGCGCAAACTCGGGAAACGGCGTCAGGAACTTGTCCTCCCCGTCCCGGGTAAGCGGCGCCCGCTGGTCGCCCGTCGTGAGATAGAGCCCGCTCCGCTCGGCGGTGAGCATCAGCGAACGTCCGTTGGTGGTCCGGTAGACACCCGCATAATCTGCCGCTTGGTCCACCTTCTCGGGGTCGTCGGCGGCGGGAATCTCCGGGAGGCTGTCACCATGTAAGGCAGCACCCAGGCAGCGCAGCGCGAAGCGCGCGACCGCGCCGGGCTCACCGGGACCGTTCACGAATACTACGGCGCCAAGACCGTCCTCCATGTCTCCTATCAGTATGCTGGTGTAGCCGATCATCCCGCCGCTGTGCGTGATCGTCGTGTGGCCACCCGATACGCGTACCGATACGCCATAGCCGTAGTACACCGGCACGCTGTCGTCCAAGCCATTGCTTCTCACCGTACGTTGCGTAAACAGGTCAAAACTTTCCTCCGAGAGGATGCTGCCATTCGGGCCCTTCCCGCGATTCAGAATCATGCGAAGGTACTTTGCAAGGTCCCCGGGCGTCGAAGCGATCGCGCCGTCCCCGGCGCCGTATTCGACCCAGGTCCCGGGCACCAGTGGATCAGAGGCTCGGGTGGGTCGGTCGTCGTAGAGGCTGGTGTACCCCACCGCCAGCCGGCGCCGAGTGTCGTTGGTGATCAACGGCTCGGTCGCGGTCATGCCCAGCGGGTCGAGGATCCGCCGCTGCACGATCTCGTAGGAGGGAGCGTGCTCCAGGCTGCCGAGGAGATAGCCCAGGATCTGATACCCGACGTTGGAGTAAGCCCAGTGCGCGCCGGGCGGTGAGCCGGTGGTGCGGTCACGGACACCGTAGGCCTGGTACAGCGCTGAGGGAACGTCGTCGCGATCCCGGGGCAGCCCGCTCGAATGGGTCAGCAGGTCGTGGGATGTGATCGGCCGGAACCGCGAGTGCACGCTGAACCAGGGCAGATAGGCGGTGACCGGCTGCGTGGGGTCGAACCGGCCTTCCTGCCGCAGTTGCAGCAGCGAAATGGCCGTGAATGATTTGGAGATGGAGCCGATCTCGAACAGGGTCGTGGGTGTCACCGGTACCTTGGCGCCGAGGTCAGCCCAGCCGTACGAGGAAACTCGGAGGAGCCCGTCTCGGGTGGTGAGCGCGACCGACATCCCGGGTGTGTTGTTTTCCTTCATATGCAGGGTGATGAACCGGTCGATACGCTCAAAGGCCGGGCCGAAGCGTGCGGTGTCGGCCTGGGATTGCCCTGCCAAGGGGAGAGCGGCGGTTGCGAACAGGAGGAACCCAATCGCAGCGGATGCCGGTCCCGAGCGCCCGAGAGGGAAACGCCGATAAACCCACATCATGTGCATTCCCGTGATGAGGTCCCCAACAATCCCTCAATCCCTCAA
>JBGPJS010000049.1:0-13509 GCA_041485505.1 Gemmatimonadota bacterium
ACCCACCTAAGACCGGTCGGATCCTCTACAACAGCCATCCGGGCGACCAGATCGACTTCGAGCAGTTGCGGGAGCAGATCGGCTTCGTGACCCAGGATACCCAGCTCTTCGCCGGGACCATCCGGGAGAATCTTCTGTTTGTCAATCCGCGCGCCACCGACGCCGAGTGCATCGCGGTTCTGGAGAAGGCCGCCTCTCGAAACCTGCTGGCCCGGGCCGACAAGGGCCTCGACACCACGATCGGCGAGGGCGGTATGAAGGTCTCTGGCGGCGAGAAGCAGCGGCTTTCGATCGCGCGCGCCCTGCTCCGGCGGCCGGCCCTGCTGGTCTTCGACGAGGCCACCTCCAGCCTGGATTCGCTCACCGAGGAAGAGATCAGCCAGACCATCCGTGAAGTCTCGGTCGCCTCGCGGCACATGACGGTGCTCATCGCCCACCGGCTCTCGACGGTCATGCATGCCGACCGGATCTATGTGCTGGAGCGGGGGCGAATCGTCGAATCGGGACAGCACCAGGAACTGCTGGACCAGAAGGGGCTCTACTTCGCCATGTGGCGGCAGCAAATCGGGGAGCGGGGGGCCGAGGAGCCGGAGATGGAAGCGGTGGGCTAGGCTCTGCACAGTGAACCGTCAACAGTGAACAGGAAACCGATGGTTTCTCTTTGCCGGAGCGGAGCCCCGACATGTCACCACCGGTTCACCGTTTACTGTTCACTGTTCACGGTGCACCGCCACCTTCCCTGATCGGATCACTATGTCCCTGAAAGACGCCCAGACCCGGGTCGACACCTGGGTCAGCCAGTTCGAGGAAGGCTACTTCCACCCGCTCACCAACCTGGCACGGTTAAGCGAGGAGGTGGGCGAGCTGGCCCGCGAGGTCAACCATCGCTTCGGCCAGAAAACCAAGAAGAAGGACGAGGCGGAGGGCGACCTGGCCATGGAAATGGCTGACATTCTTTTCGTGCTCATCTGCATGGCCAACAGGGAAAAGATCGACCTGCAGGAAGCCTTCGACCGGATGATGACCAAGGTCGAGCGGCGGGACGCTGGACGCTGGACGCGGAAGGTGAGGCGCGAGGAATAGGGAGCGAGGAGTGAGGAGTGAGAATCATCGGGCCTGAGGAGCGCGCATGGACGACCTGGGCAAGCGGCTGACGGAGGCGGTAAAGGAGCGCTACACCATCGACGGGATGGCCGGCCAGGGCGGCATGGCCACCGTCTACCGCGCCACCGACATGAAGCATCACCGCGCGGTCGCGATCAAAGTGCTCCGTCCGGAGGTCACGGCCACCATCGGCGTCGAACGGTTCCTCCGGGAGATCGAGCTCTCCGCCCGGCTCCAGCATCCCCACATCGTGCCGCTCTACGACTCGGGTGAGGCGGAGGGCATCCTCTACTACGTCATGCCGCTGGTCGAAGGCGAATCGCTGCGCGACCGGCTCACCCGGGAAGGAAAGCTGCCGTTCGAACAGGCCGTGAAACTGACCCGCGAGGTGGCCGCGGCGCTGAGCTACGCCCACGAGCGGGGCATCGTCCACCGGGACATCAAGCCCGAGAATATCATGCTCTCGGCTGGCACCGCGGTGGTGGCCGACTTCGGCATCGCCCGGGCACTCACGGCGGCCCAGCAGTCGTCGCCCGGCATGACCGAGGTGGGCTTCGCCATCGGCACGCCCACCTACATGAGCCCGGAACAGGCGACCGCCAGCGCGGTGGATGGCCGGACCGACCAGTACAGTCTGGCCTGTACCTTCTATGAAATGGTGACCGGAGCCCCACCCTTCACGGGCCTGACGGCACCCGCCGTGCTGGCCAACAGCCTCTCCGGCCCTCGGCCCAAGCTCAGCAAGATCGAACCCACCACTCCAGCCGAGGCCGAGCCTATTGTCGCTCGGGCGCTGGCGGCCGATCCGGCGAACCGCTTCCCGTCCGTCGGCGCCTTTGCAGCCGCGCTGGAGCAGGCGGGCGGTGGCGGTAGCGGCGCGGCGGCGGAGCGACGCCGGCTCAAGCGGCTCGCGGTCGGCCTTCCGCTCGGGGTCGCGGTCCTGGCCGGGCTGTGGATCCTCTTCGGTCCCCGGCGAGCCGGGCCGGTCATGGCCGGCGCCGAAAGCATTGCGGTGCTCCCCTTCAGCGTCTCCGGGGCCGGTGTGGAGCTGATGGGCGAGGGGATGGTCGACCTGCTTTCCACCAACCTGAACGCCGTCGGCGGAATCCACGC
This sequence comes from Gemmatimonadota bacterium, assembly GCA_041485505.1. Taxonomy (GTDB): domain Bacteria; phylum Gemmatimonadota; class Gemmatimonadetes; order Gemmatimonadales; family GWC2-71-9; genus JBDUEA01. Next base: position 2,218 of record JBGPJS010000049.1, read on the forward strand.
CATCGAGCCGCGCACCGTGATGGCCCGGATCAAGCAGGCGGGGCTGGGGAGCGGCATCGATCTCGAGGCCGCTCTCAGGATCGCGCGGGACGTGAAAGCCCAGGCGGCATTGCTCGGCAGCATCGTCGCCAGTGGGTCGAGGGTGCGGCTGAGCGCGGATCTGTATGGCCAGGATGGCAAGAGCCTGGCGCATGCCCAGGTGGACGGGGCCAGCGACAGCGTGCTCTCGCTGGTGGACGGGCTTAGCCTGGCGCTGGTCCGGGAGATCTGGCGCTCCAAGGAACCGGTGCCCTCGCTCCGGCTCGGCGCTCTTACCACCACCTCACTCGCGGCGATGCGGGAGTACCTGGTGGGTGAGCAGCGCTACCGCCGCTCCGAATGGGACTCCGCTTCCGCCGCGTTCGCCCGCGCCATCGAGCAGGACTCGACCTTTGCCCTGGCGCACTATCGGCTCGCCGCCACCGTCGGCTGGTCCGGCGGCCTCGGCGCCGTCAACGGCCTCCAGGCCAGCGACGCGGCCGTACGCTTCGGAAACCGGCTGCCGTCCCGGGAGCGCATGCTGGTCGTGGCGTACAACCTGTTCGAGCATCAGCGGCTGGCCGCCACCGATTCAGCCCGGGCCTACACCGTCCGCTATCCGGACGACGTCGACGGCTGGTTCCTGCTGGGCGAGACCCAGTACCATACCCGGCGGCTGGCAGGCAATGACCCGGCCACCCTCCGCGCACCCTTCGACAGCGTACTGGCCCGGGACTCCACGCTCACGCCGGCGGCGATTCACCCCATCGAGTTGTCGCTCGAAGCCCGCGACCGACCCCGTTACGAGGCCTACCAGCGCATCCTCGAGAAGTCGGCCAACACCCAGGAAAACCTCGCCTACCGGGGGGCCGGCGAGATGGTCTTCGATGGGCGCGTCCGCGACACGCTGACCGCCCGGGCGATGCTCCGCTACGGCGGCACCATGGCCGGCGTCATCGGTTCCCTCTACACTCCGGGCGCCACCTCCGACAGCATCGATGCACAGCTGGAGGTCTGGAGACAGTTCGACCAGCTGGTCCCCGAAGGCGGACGGGTCCAGTATCTCGCCGGGAAAGGCATCACCCTCGCGGGGATGGGCCGGTTCCACGAGGCTGGCGCCGTGTTCGATACCCTTAGCAAGATCAACCCGGACCAAGCCTGGGGCATTCTGCTCTGGCCGCAGTTCGCGGGATTCGCCCCCCCAGACTACCACCCGCCGCAGCTGGTGGGAATCGCCAATGCGCCGATCCGGAATCCATTCCAGGCCTATATCCGCTCGGTGATTCAGCTCAATGCCAAGGATCGCGCTGAGGGGGCGCGCCGGATCGACAGCCTGCTGGCCGACCGAAGCCCGAACCTGCCACCCAAGTTCTGGAGCATGGTTCAGGCGGCCAAGGGGTGGGCCACGATCATGGCCGGTGACACCGCCGGCGGGGTGAAGATGATGCGCGCTTCCCTCGAAGAGGTCGGATCAGGGTGGAACCAGTGGCTCACCGCCCCACTCCGGCTCCAGCTGGCCACGGTATTGGCGCTGCGCTCCGAAAGCCGCGAGGAGGGCCGTCGACTGCTACACTACGGATTCGTCACCGATGTGGGCGTAGTCCCGATAGCGCAGTATGCCCTCGGTCGAGTGGAGGAGGCGGCGGGGAACAAGGCGGCCGCAGCCGAGGCCTACGGACGGTTTCTGCGGCTCTGGGACAAGGCGGACCCCAGCCTGCAGGCCAAGGTCGGTGAGGTCAAGGAAGCGCTAGTCAGGGTGACGGGGGAGCCGAAGCCATAACCGGACACGTCCGGCTCATTCCCATTCCTTGGGCTCGGCCTCCAGCTCCCGCAACAACACCTTGTAGCTCTCCACCCGATCGGGCCAGATCTCCCCCCGCTCCACCGCACCTGTGACCGCACAGCCGGGTTCCGTCACATGGCGGCAGTCGCCGTAGCGGCAGCGGCCGATGAAGGGGCGCATCTCCGGAAAGCAGGAGTCGAGCTGCTCCGGATCGATCCCCCAGAGTCCCACTTCGCTGAACCCCGGGGTGTCGACCAGGAATCCCCCACCCTCGAGCGGGATCATCACCGCGGACACCGTGGTGTTGGTGCCTCGGCGCACTTTCCGGCTGAGCTCGCCGATGCGGAGCTTGAGCCCGGGCTGCACCGCGTTGAGGAGGCTGGACTTGCCGGCGCCGGAGGGGCCGGTCACCACCGAAACTCGGCCCAAGAGTGCCTCGCGCAAGGCGGGAATCCCGACACCGGTCTTCACACTCGCCGGCAGGACCTCGTAGCCAGCGCCGCGAAGCCGCGTCGCGAGGGCCTCTCCGGGATGGAGATCGATTTTGTTCAGGATGACCGCGGCCGGCAGGCTGTTGGCCTCGGCCACCACCAGCAGGCGGTCGATCAGTTGGGGGATCGGTTCGGGGTGGGTTGTGGCGGTGACGACAAAGACCTTATCAATGTTGGCGGCGACCGGACGGGTCCCCCGCCCCTCGGGGACCCGCCGTTCGAGGATGCTCCGCCGGGGCTCCGCACCCGCAATGCCGAAGGTCTCTCCGATGCCGGCGTCCTGATCGAGCAGCACCCGGTCCCCCACCACGATCCGCGCGGTCGCCCGCTTGGTCTTCCCCCGAAGCACGGCCCGTACGATCCCCTGCTCCGTGGCCACCCGATACACCGCGCCGTCTCGCTCGAGGACCGTGCCGCTGAGGGCGGTCACCACTCGCCGGGGGCCGCGGCGATGGCTTCGTCGAGCGCCGCCTTCACGTCGTAGAGTGAGAGGGCCCGGATCCGCTCCTCCGCTTCCGTCGGGGTCCGGCCCCAGGCCAGCTCTGGAGTCTCCACGTGGCCCACCGGCCGGTCGCCGGTCGGGGACCACCGCACGAAGAGAAGCGAGGCCCCGTAACGTCCTTTCCCGTCGGGTTCTTCCTCGACGTAGACCGCCACCGAGTATGCCTGTCCGTCATTCCCGGCGAACGCAGCCGCCCGCTCGTGCTTCCGCATGTAGCCGCCGAGGGTGATCTCGGGATCCATACCCACGGGACTCACCCTCCACCCGCAACGACTGATTGAGCCGCAGATGAACCCAGATGAACCCAGATGCCGGTGGTTGAATCAGATTCACTATCTGCGTCCATCTGGGTATATCCGCGGCTCATGATTACGACCCCGTCTCTGTGACGACATTGCCCAGAATGAACGCGATGGTGGCCGGCCGTTCCGATTCACGCTCCACCCACAACGGCTGAATCGGCCGCGGATGAAAGCGGATGTCGGTTGTGGAACCAGATTCATTACCTGGGTAGATCGGCGGGTATCTGCGGCTCATACTTACGACACCGTCTCCCTGACGACATTCCCCAGAATGAACGCAATGTTGGCCGGCCGCTCCGCCAGCCGACGCATGAGGTAAGGATACCACTGGGTGCCGAACGGGATATAGACCCGCACGTTGTAGCCCGCCAGGCGGAGCTTTTCCTGCAGGTCCCGCCGCACGCCGTACAGCATCTGGAATTCGAAACGGCCGGGAGCGATCCGCTGCTGCTTCGCGTATTCCTTCGCGTGGACCAGGATCCTTTCATCGTGGGTGGCCAGGCCGGGATAGTTGCCCCGCTCCATGAGCCGCTCCATGAGCGTGAGGTAGTTGGCGTCCACGTCTCCCTTATCGGGATAGGCCACGTCCGCCGGTTCGAGGTAAGCCCCCTTGCAGAGGCGGACCCTCGCCTTCATTTCGATCAGCCGTTCGACGTCCTTCTCGGAGCGGCGCAGGCAGGACTGGATCACCACGCCGGTGACGGCACCGTACCGGTCGAACAGCCGGTTGGCAAAGAAATCGAGGGTCCGTTGGGTGTAGGCCGAGCTCTCCATATCGAGCCGGACGAAGGTGCTGAGCGCCCGGGCCTGGTCCAGGATCATCGCGATGTTGGCGAAGCAGAGCTCCTCGCTGATGTCGAACCCCATCTGGGTGAGCTTGACCGAGACGTTGGAGTCCACCCCGGTCCGGGCGATGTGGTCGAGCATGTGGAGGTAGGTGTCCCGCGCCGCAGCGGCCTCGCTTTCCTTCGTGACGCTCTCCCCCAAGAGGTCGAGGGAGGCGCTGATCGTCTTGCGGTTGAGCTCCCGCGCCGCCTCGACCGCGGTCTCGACGGTCTCACCGGCGACGAAGCGAGAGGCGAATTTCTGGGCGAGGGAGTTGCGGCGGACGAAATCGAAGATCTTCTGCTGTTCAGAGAGCCAGAGCAGACTCTTGCGCATCATGAAAGCGGATCCGAGACCGAACCGCACGGAGGGGCGGCACCTGACAGCGGGTCAATCGTCACCGAACGTAACCGGCGCTGAGGGGAGCTACAAGCTTGCATAGTTATGCGGACAATCCCCCAATCCCTCAATCCTCAAATCGGCTCCGCAGCTCCCCCGACACCACCGGGCATACCTCGGCCGGCGGCGCGAACAGTCGCTTCCGGATGCCGGCGATGAAGTCGTACCCCGCGTCCCGGGCACTCAACGGAATCGGGGCCACAGTCGCTGCGAGGAGACGCCACACCCCTCCCAGGCGCCGGGCGATATGGAGCACCGCGGCCGAGCGGACCAGAACATTCCCCCTGCCGGGAGCGACGACAATGCTGTCGGGCAGGCCGGCCTGCTCCTGGACCGAAAACATCGCGTTGAACGCGGCACTTCCGAGGGGAGAAAAGCGGAACCTGACGCCCTCCCGATCCTCTGCCAGCACGAATCGCACGGTCCGGTGGCAGAGTCCGCAGTGGCCGTCGTAGAAGAGCATCTCGGCGGAAGCGGCAAGCTCCGGGACAACCCAGGCCGGGTCGAACGCGAGGAGGTGGAGCACGACCAGCCCGCCGCCCAGTGCGGCTTCCCGGCTTAGCAGGGGCATGGCGAGCTGGAGGGCGAGGAGCACCGCCCAGAGAACCGGGCGGCGCTCGGGGCGGGCTCCCAGAAGGCCAAACCCCAGTGCCGCCCCGAATCGGAGCCACCGCACCGGCGCACTGGTCGGTTCAGCCCAGGCCTGGTAGGCGTAGAGCAGAGCCAGCGTCACCCATACCGCCGCGAGAAGGCCGGTTCTGATCCGCCAGTTGGCACCGGGGTCGGGCCGGCCCCGAGCCGACCAGGAGCCGTAGGGCGACGGCGGCGTAAGGGTGTGGAAGGCCAGCGCCGCTACGAGTGCCAGGAGGGCCGGACTCGCCAGGAGGGGGTCAAGTCTGTTCGTAAGAAAGATGAGCAGAACGAGCAGGCCGGCCGCGAGTCGATCCTGCCAGCCGAGGATCAGCAGAACGGAGATGACCGCGCCGGCTACGTTGAGCAGGGTGCTGGGAAACTGCAGCCCAGCAAAGGCGGCCGGCCCGAATCGGGTGTAGACGAAGAGGCCGAGGAGAGCGCGGTAGAGGCTGTACTGGCCGCCGGTCCAGCTGTTGGTCTGGGGCATCTCGAAGGCCATTCATCCCCGGGGTCCGAACCCCCGACGGTGTCATCCTGACACATCAATGAGAGCCGCCTGGGAGGATTGCTACGTCGTCTGCGCCGCGGAGGCCGCAATGACGATATCGATGTCCACATCGTCGCCGAGGAGCATGCCGCCGCCTTCCACGACCTTGTTCCACGCCACTCCGTAGTCCAGGCGGTTGATCCTCGTGGTAACTTCGAAGCCCACCCGGGGCTCACCCCGCTGTCCTTTCGCCAGACCCAGGAACGAACCCTCCAGCACGACGGACTTGGTGACGCTCCGGATAGTCAGGTCCCCGGTGATGCGGATGGCGCCACCGTTCATTTCGACCTTGGTGCTCTTGAAGGTCAGCGTAGGGTAGGTAGCCGCGTCAAAGAAATCGGCCGAACGGAGGTGGTTATCCCGGCGCTCGTTGTTGGTGCTGATGCTCGCGGTCTGAATCGTCACCTCCACTTTGCCGGTAGCCCAATCCGCCGGATCGGCGACAATCGCTCCACTCCACTGGGTGAAGGTCCCGCGCACCCGGCTCACGATGTGCCGAATCCGGAACGAGAGCTCCGAATGCGTGGGGTCGATGTTCCAGGTGAGGAGCTTGGTGGTGTCGGCGGGCTGGCGGGCCCTAAAGGACTCCCTGGCGGTCGCAGGCGGGCGGACGGGCAGGACCGCCGAATTCGCCGAGCCTATCAGTGCCCCAAGCGTGAGCAGGGAAGCCAGCATTCAGTCCTCTGGGGAGTTGCCGGTGCCCGATTGACGGACCGGCATCGTCTCAAGTTTCGGACCGGGAATGCTATCGAGCCGTTTCCCAAACGCAACTGGGGGACCCGCCGCAGGCACGGGGTTTGCTAGCCGATGGCCCTCAGGGTACAGTTAACCTGTCGAACCACCCCCGCCCTATCCAGAATCGCAAAAACGCGGAAGGCTGCAGGCCCAATGCGCCTCTATCCGCGACGCTTCCTGTAAGAACCGCGGATGAACGCCTTTCTCAATTCTCGACGTTACCAGAGTCATCAATGAACAGCACAGGAAATTCGTGACCGACAATCCCCCTCTCGGCGTCCTCGAACTGACCGACCGCAAGAGTGGCTTCCTTCGCCGCCGGCAGCACAGCTACCTCGCCGAGAGCGGAGACGTCCATGTCGGCCAGCGTCTGGTGGACGAGTATGGACTCCGCACTGGGGACGAGATCTCCGGTGAAGCGAGCCGTCCCCAGGGCCGTGGCAAGGGCCCGTCGCTCAACCGAGTCGTCACCGTCAACGGCTTGACACCGGAGGCGGTCGCCCGGCGCCCCGACTTCGGCACCTTGGGCGCCATCCATCCTAACGAGCAGCTGCTACTCGACTGCGGTCTCACCCGCTTTGGCCGCCCCGACTACACCAACCGAGTGATCGACCTGCTGTGTCCTTTCGGGAAGGGGTCCCGCGCCTTGATTGTGGCACCCGCCAAGGCGGGCAAGACGATGGTGCTCCAGGCCGTGGCCGAGGGAGTGGTGAAGAACTATCCGGGACTCATGCTGCTGATTCTCCTGGTGGACGAGCGCCCGGAGGAGGTCACCGAGATGGAGATGTGCGGGTACGGCGAGGTGATCTCGTCCAGCTTCGATTTCCCCGCCGACCGTCACGTTGCCGTGGCGGAGCTGACCCTGGAGCGGGCTCGGCGCCGGGTGGAGCAGGGCCAGGACGTGGTGCTGATCCTCGACTCGATCACCCGCCTGGCGCGGGCCTACAACACGGTAGAACGGGGCACTGGACGGACCATGACCGGCGGCCTCGATTCGAGCTCGTTGGAAAAACCCAAGCGTTTCCTGGGGAGCGCCCGCAAGATCGATGGGGCCCGAGGGGGGGGATCACTCACCATCATCGGCACGGCGTTGGTGGACACGGGCTCCAAGATGGATCAGGTAATCTTCGAGGAATTCAAGGGAACCGGGAACAGCGAGCTGGTATTGAGCCGGGAGCTGGCGGAACGGCGGATCTTTCCCGCCATTGACCTCAACCTGAGCGCGACCCGACGGGAGGAGCTGCTGCTCCCGCCCGACATCCTCGAGGCCTCGCGGGCGCTCCGGTCGCGGCTGGCCAGGGTGTCCTCCGTCGATGCGATGAACGATGTGCTGGGACAGATGCGGCGGACCAAGACCAATGCGGAGCTGGCCAAGACGGTGAGCGGGGCGGCGTGATCAGGAGTAACCCGCGGGCGACCCAACGACTCCTCCTCCTCAGCAACTCCGTGATTGTCGGCGGGCGGTACCTGGAACATGCCCGCACTGCCATCATGCAATTGTTCGGCGCCCGCGTTCGTCGGGTCCTCTTCGTACCGTACGCCGCGGTGCAATTCTCCTTGGACGACTATGCGGCAAGGGTCCGGGCGGCTCTGGCCGAGATGGGGTTCGGCGTGGAGTCCGTGCACCAGGCCACCGATCCGGTGGGCGCCGTCGAGGCGGCAGACGCCATCGCGGTCGGGGGCGGCAACACCTTCCATCTGCTCCGCGAGCTGTACCGGCATAATCTCCTTGGTCCGATTCGCGCTCGCGTCCACGCGGGGATGCCCTACCTCGGCTGGAGCGCCGGCTCCAACGTTGCCTGCCCCACCATCCGGACCACCAACGACATGCCGATCGTCGAACCTCCGAGTCTTGACGCCCTGGGGCTGGTCCCCTTCCAGATCAACCCACACTACACCGAGGCCCGGCTCGAGGGCCATGGCGGGGAGACTCGGGACGAGCGGCTGCTCGAGTTCGTGATCGCCAACCCAGGCGTCCAGGTGGTGGGTCTCCGAGAGGGGACCCTGCTCCGGGTCGAAGGAGACTCGATCCAGCTCCTTGGCGATCGGCCGGCGAGGATCTTCCAGAGCGGCCGCGATCCGAGGGACGTGGCACAAGGTGCACCATTGCAATTTCTCTTCGGGTGACCCAAAAGCAATCACGAGAACCCGAAAGTTTTCGTGGTTGTCGTTCGGGTTGCTGGGTGGAATTAGTGCCCAACCGTGGGAACCAATGGACGGGTGGGGCGTTCTCCCTCCTAGGGGTATGCCAGCCCGTAGCCACTGGATTCGGAGAACCCGCCATGCCTGATCGATCGGAACCACGGAGGACTCTTGTCCTCCCTCTCATGGCCATGGCTTCGGTCCTGGGTTACTTCCTGGTCGCCCCGACGATCGCGCTGGCGGTGGTGCGGTTCCTGTCCCAGAAAGCGATCGACTTCCTCTATTTCTTCCCCCAGTATGTCTTCCCCCTCGGACACGCGTTCCGCAGGCTGGCCACCCCTTCACCCACCGCGGCTCCGATCGGTTACTGGGCTGACGGGCTCCTCTGGATCGGGGTCGCTCTCGCCTTCGGGCTCCTGGCCCGTGGGCGGTCGCCCCGCCTGGTCTTCCCGGCCGCGGTGTTGACCGTGCTGGCCGTTACGGGCATCATCCATCTGGGTTTGCCGCTCGTGGGGTACAAGTTCTACCTCGACGGACCCTGAGAGCTCGGCCGCCTGAGCGGTCAGTTTGACAAATCGGACGCCGCAGAGGGACGCAGATCAATGGGCCCATCTACGGCTCCTTTAAGGTTCAACGACGGGCAACATTGGGTGTGCTGATACCCGGAGACGATTCGATCACTTCCACCGCTCCCCCCGACGAACACATCGAATCCGCCCTCGCGGCGGGGCTCCGCTACGTCTCCGACAAGACGCCGGGTATCCTCCGGCGCGGTGCCGGGAAGGGGTGGACCTACATCGGCCCCGACGGCCAGCGGATCCGGGACGCCGAAGCCCTGACCCGGATCCGAAAGCTGGTCATCCCCCCGGCCTGGACCGACGTCTGGATCTGCCCTTCAGACAACGGTCACATCCAGGTCACCGCCCGGGACGCCAAAGGGCGGAAGCAGTACCGCTATCACCCCCGCTATCGCACCGTGCGCGACGAGACCAAGTTCGGCCGGATGCTCGAATTCAGCGAGCTCCTGCCGGCGATCCGCGAGCGCCTGGAGCGCGACCTCCAGCTCTCCGGCCTGCCCCGCGCCAAGGTCCTCGCCACCGTGGTGTGGCTCCTCGAGAAGACCTTCATCCGTATAGGCAACGACGAATACGCCCGGGAAAACCGCTCCTACGGGCTCACCACCATGCGCAGCCGCCATGTCGAAGTCTCCGGCAGTCGGCTCCAGTTCGAGTTCCGGGGCAAGAGCGGCGTCCGTCATTCGGTCTCGATCACCGACCGCCGGATCGCGCGCATCGTCCAGCATTGCCAATCCCTGCCGGGTGAGGAGCTCTTTCAATACCTCGATGACGAAGGGAAGCGTCAGTCGGTGGACTCGGGCGATATCAACGAGTATGTGCGTGAGATCGCCGGCCGGGAGGTGACGGCCAAGGACTTCCGCACCTGGGCCGGGACCATGCTCGCGGCGGCGGCCCTCCGCGAGCTGGGCCCCGCCGATTCTGAGCGGAAGGCCAAGGCCAACATCGTGGTGGCGGTGGACCAGGTGGCGGCCCGATTGGGCAACACCAGGGCCGTCTGCCGGAAGTACTATGTCCACCCGGCCATCATCGACGCTTACCTCCAGGGCTCGGTCGTTCCCGCCCCGACCCAACCTGAGGACCCCAAGCGCGAGCGTCCCTCCGCGGCGATCCGGCGCGAGGAGGCAGCGGTGTTGGAGCTGATAGAGAAGGGGACTAAGGGTGAAGGACTAAGGAAGCTCTGCACAAGTTGAAGGGATCCTAGCAGATTTCATCATCCCTCGACTCCGGATTCTCTCATGGCGAAGCAGCGGACCTTTGCGTCGTTGGCCTGGACCACCAAGGGCCGGGTGACCCGTCGGGAGCAGTTTCTGGCCGAAATGGATCAGGTGATTCCCTGGCCCGCCCTGCTGGCGCTGATTGCGCCGCACTATCCGAAGCCCGGACGGGGCCGGCAGCCCCGGGGCTTGGAGAAGATGCTCCGGATCTACTTCGTGCAGCAGTGGTTCAATCTGTCGGATCCCCAAGCGGAGGATGCGATCTTCGACAGTGAGTCGATTCGTCGCTTCGTCGGGGTCGAGCTGGGCGACGACGTGGTACCGGACGAGACCACGATCCTGCGGTTCCGGCATCTGCTGGAGCGCCACCAGCTGACCCAGGCGGTCTTCGACACCATTCGGGACTTGCTGACCAAGAAGCGGTTGCTGTTGCAGGCGGGCACCATCGTGGATGCGACGATCATCCACGCGCCCAGCTCGACCAAGAACGCCGCCCGAGCCCGGGACCCCGAGATGCGCCAGACCCGCAAGGGGAACCAGTGGTATTTCGGGATGAAGCTCCATGTCGGGACGGACACCCATGGGGTGGTCCACCGGCTGACGGCCACCCACGCGGCGACCGCCGACATCACCCAGCTGCCCGCGTTGCTGCACGGGCAGGAGCGGGTGTTGTACGGGGATCGGGCGTACTGGAGTGAGGCCCATCGCCAAGGCTGGACCGCGAGTGGCGGCCAGTACCGGGTGAACCGGCGCGGGACGGAGGAGCACCCGCTGACCGCTCGGCAGCGGCGACTCAACCGACGGCGCTCCCGAGTCCGGGCGCGGGGCGAGCATGCATTTCATGTGGTCAAACGCCTCTGGGGGTTCACCAAGGTCCGCTACCGAGGGTTAGCGAAGAACACCGCGCGGGCCCTCACGATGTTTGGCCTGGCCAATCTCTATCTGCTGCGGCGTCGGCTCCTCCCGCTGGACTTCGTGCCGTGCCTCAGTTGAGCCGACAGCGGCACCATCCGGTGGGCCGCGATCCCCGTGGTGGCTCGGGTCAGCAGGGGGCCGCGCGCTGAGTTAAACCCCTATGCCACGAAGAGTCGCCCGTCTAGTCACCTGTGCAGAGCTTCCCTAA